>NZ_JBEXCY010000268.1:0-14397 GCF_040605515.1 Dactylosporangium sp. NPDC005572
ACGTGCGGGCCAAGGCCGGGCTGAACCGGGCCATCCTCAACAAGGGATGGGGCGGCTTCCTGCTCGCCCTGCAACACGCGGCGCGCTACCACGGCGCGACCATCGTCAAGGTCAACCCCGCGTACACATCGCAGACCTGCCACGCCTGCCGGCATGTCGCACCGCAATCCCGCGAGAGCCAAGCGGTCTTCCGGTGTGTCACCTGCGGGCACCAGGCGCACGCCGACGTGAACGCGGCAAAGAACATTCTGGCCGCCGGGCTGGCGGTCACCGGGCGTGGAGACCTCGCCGCTGGGCGGTCTATGAAACGCCAACCACCCGAACAGCTCGCGGCGTGAACACGCCGCGGCCACGGGAATCCCCCGCCATTAGGCGTGGGGAGGAAGTCAAGTCCGCGTCATCGAGTCCGGCCCGGCGCCGCGCCGACGCCCAGCGCAACATCGAGGCGATCCTCGACGCGGCGCTCGTCTGCCTGACCGCCGACCGGCACGCCAGCGTCGCCGACATCGCGCAGCGGGCCGGGGTCGGCCGGATGACCCTGTACGGGCACTTCAGCACGCGCGCCGACCTGCTCGAGGCCGTGTTCGCCCGGCTGCTGGCGCACTGCGAGGACGTGCTCGGCGGGGTGGACCTGGACGGCGACCCGGCCGCGGCGCTGCGCCGGCTGGTCGGCTCGTCGTGGCAGCTGGTCCACCAGTTCCACGCCGTGCGGCAGGCGGCCGAGCTGGAGCTGCCCGAGGAGCGCATCCGCGCCCACCACGACCAGCCGATGCGCCGCGTCGAGGAGCTGATCGCGCGCGGCCGCGACGCCGGCGCGTTCCGCCGCGACCTGCCGACGAGCTGGCTGATCACGGTCGTCTACAGCATCCTGCACGCGGCCGCCGACGACTGCGCCGCCGGTCGGCTCGACACCGACCGGGCGCCGCACGTCATCACCGCCACGCTCCTGTCCGTCCTGGCCGTGCCGACCGGCCCCGGTAGCTGATCGATTCCGGTCAGGGCCCGATCAGTGGCGGTCCGGCACGGTGCCGAGGAAGCCGCCGGACTGCCTCGACCACAGCTCGGCGTAGAGGCCGCCGCGGTCGAGCAGCTCGGCGTGGGTGCCCTGCTCGGCGATCCGGCCGGCGTCGAGGACCACGATCCGGTCGAGGTGCGCGATCGTGGACAGCCGGTGCGCGATCGCGATCACCGTCCGGCCGGCCATCACCTCGGCGAGCGTGTCGTGGATCGCCGCCTCGGCCTCCGAGTCGAGCGCGGACGTTGCCTCGTCCAGGACCAGGATCGGGGCGTCGCGGTAGAACGCGCGGGCCAGCGCGATCCGCTGCCGCTGGCCGCCGGACAGGCGCACGCCGCGCTCGCCGACGTGCGCGTCGAGGCCGGTGCGGCCGTCCGCGTCGCGCAGCGCGGCGACGAAGCCGCCCGCCGATGCCCGCCGTACCGCCGCGTCGACCCGCGCATCGTCGGACGGTCCGGGGCCGGCGATGTTCTCGCGGACCGAGCGGTGCAGGAGCGTGGCCTCCTGGGCCACCATGGCGATCTGGCCGCGCAGGCTCTCCTGGGTCACGTCGGTGATGTCGGTGCCGTCGATCGTGATCGTGCCGGCCTCCGCGTCGTGGAACCGCAGCAGCAGGCCGACGAGCGTCGACTTGCCCGCGCCGGAGCGCCCGACGATCCCGACCCGCTCGCCGGCCGCCACGTCGAGGCTGAGCCGGTCCAGGCCGCCCGCGCTCCGGCCGTAGTGGTGGCTGACCCGGGCGAAGCCGATCGCGCCGCCGCGCACCCGCAGCTCGGCCGCGCCGGGCCGGTCGGCGACGGCGAGGGGCTGCGCGACGGTCCGCAGCGCCCGCCGCAGGACGCCGACCGACCCGAACAGTGACGACACGGCGTCCAGCAGCCACTCGGCCATCGCGGTGATGCGGAAGCTGAGCGCCAGGGCGGCCGCGACGAGCCCGAGGGGTGCGGCGTCGGTGCGCCAGAGCGCGATGCCGTAGCCGGTGAGCCCGACGAGCAGCGCGCTGCCGAGCGCCATCATCGTGCTGTTGATGGTGACCTCGACCCGCTGCAGGTCCAGGTGCGCCCGCCGGGCCCGGGCGAAGACCCGGCGGTCGTGCTCGGTGCGGGCGTCCGGGCCGCCGAGCAGGGCGAGCGTGTCGACGTTGGCGTACGCGTCGACGAGCAGGCCGGTCAGCGCCGACTCGGCGTCCTGGAGGCGCTCCGCCGCGCGCCGGTACCGGGGCACCGCCCAGCGCATGAGCAGCGCATAGGCGACGATCCAGCCGCCGAGCGGGAGCAGCAGGCGGGGGTCGATCGCCGACATCAGCCACACGGAGCCGGCGATGTAGGCGACGACGTACAGCAGGGTGTGGATGACCGCGTAGGCGGCGGTGCCGGCGGCGTCGCCGCCGTCGCGGACCCAGGTGGCGATGCGGCCGGCGAGGTCGTCGCGGAACCAGCCGACGGACTGCCGGGAGACGTGCCGGTGGGCCCGCCAGCGGGCGAGCGGCCGGGCGTTGGCCCGGAATGCGATGTCGTCCAGCGCCTCACTGAGCAGGTTGAGCGCCGGCCGGACGAGCAGGACGAGCGCGGCGACGGCGAGCAGCTCGGTGCCATGGGCCGCCCAGAGCGTGTCCGGGCGGCCGGCGGCGAGGGTGTCGACCAGCCGACCGGCATAGCCGATCAGCCACACCTCGATCGCGGCGCACAGGACCGTGGTGGCGGCGGCCGCGGCTACGACGGGCCGGAGCGGGCGGAGCTCCTGCAGCAGGAACCGCCGCACGTCGGCGGCGGGAGCGCGGTCATGACCGGACGGGAACGGGTCGACCGGGTTCTCGAACAGACGGAACACGAAGCGCCTTTCCGGCGGTGGAGACGGATGGGGTACCGGAGAAACCGCCGGGCGTCCTCATGACCGATCTCCTCTTCGTGCCGGATGAACGTCGGTGCTCGTCGCGAGCCCAGGCGAGCCCAGGCGAGGCCGCGCGGCCGATCAACGTGGTTACAGCCGGGCGAGCGCGGCCCGGAGGAAGGCGTCGCGCCGGTCCGCGGCGTGGCGGCTGTAGGACCCGGTGGGTGTGTTGAGGGCGGCCACGGCGTCCCAGTACGCGACGTCGTCGGCCCGCGCGCCGCCGGCCCGTTCCCAGCCCCGCAGCACGTGTCCGGGTGCGTCGTCGTCGTAGAGGATCGCGACCTGCTTGCGCAGCTCGCCGAGGTCCACGCCGGGGTTGCCGGCGCCGGCGGTCTTCCAGTCGATGAGGGCGTGCACCGCGCCGCCGCCGACCACCGTGTTGCCGGGCCACACGTCACCGTGGACGAAGACGACCGGCCCCGGTGGCGGCGTGATCGCCTGGACCAGCTCGTCGGCCAGTTCGAGCAGTGCGGTGGTCGGCATCCGGCCGGCCCGGCGGTCTGCGGCGAAGTCGTCGACCGCGATGGGCCGGGGCCGCCACGGCAGGTGCGGCTGCGGCGCCAGGGTCACGGTGTGGACCCGGGCGACGGCGGCGCCGGCCGCCAGGAGCAGCTCGGCGGAGGGTGTCGCCGGCCAGGTGCTCGAACCGGGCACGACGGTCTCCAGGCTCGCCGGTGTCCCGGCCGTGCGTCCGTCGGGATCGGCCGCGACCAGCCGGGGAGCGGGCAGGCCGTGCCGCTCGGCGACGGTCAGCGCGGCCGCGTTCGTCGCGATCTGCTCGGCCGTGATCCGGCTGCTCGGACACCGCAGGACCAGCGAGGACGTCGCACCGCCGGGTGCCGTCACGTCGATCCACCACGGGCTTTCCCCGCCGTGCAGCGACCGGATCGCACCGACCGTCATCCGGCCGTCCAGCTGTGCCGTGAGCCAGGCGAGCAGTTCCCGCACCGGACGACTGTGATCCAGGTCCGGGTACCTGTCAAGCATGAACATACTCAACAGGTGGGATTTATAGGCTACTCCATTGACGGTCCCGCATGTGGGTGGTGGAATCACGCTGTGGCCGCCTACCCGTTGCTGACGAGGCGCCGCTACGTGGACTTCGGCCGCGTCGCGGCCAGCGTCTGTCCACTCTGGAGCTGACTGCCCGGTCCTCCCCGGACCCGGGCGCCGCCACCCTCCCCTCCGTCCACTTCGGACATCCGTACCCCCAGCGTGCCCACCGGCGCGCCGAAGGAGCCTGCCATGAGCGACGATCCCGCGCCTCCCCCCACCCGGTCCGGCCCGCGCATCAGCGAGGACTGGGCCGCCACTGTCGTCGGCCTGCTGCTGCTGGTCCTGATCCTGAGCGGCGTCATCACGAAGGGGGTGCTGCAGTGACCACCGCCGAGGAGACCCCCGGCACCGCCGCCGCCGCCGCCGAGGAGACGCCGCGCAACGAGACCGATGCCGTCGCGCCCGCCGCGCCGCCGAACCTGGCCTGGATCGGCGTCGGCATCGTGCTCGTCGTGGTGCTGGGCTATGCCACGAAGTACCTCGACAAGAACGTCCCGGCCTGGCTCGCCGACACCGGCCTGGCCCGGATCTCGAAGTCGGTCGAGTACCCGATCTACGCGATCGCGATCGGCCTGCTCGGCAACCTGGTGCTGACCGTCACCGGCCTGCGGGACCGGCTGTCCGGCGGGTTCCGCACCGAGTTCTTCATCAAGACCGGTCTCGTCCTGCTCGGCGCCTCCATCAACCTGTCGCTGCTGGTGACCGCGGCCGGCCCGGCGATCATCCAGGCGCTGCTGCTCATCAGCGGCGTGTTCCTGTTCACCTGGTGGTTCGCCGGGAAGCTCGGCCTGGAGGAGAAGCTGCGCGCGCTGCTCGCCTCCGCGGTGTCGATCTGCGGCGTCAGCGCGGCCATCGCCGCGGCCGGCGCGGTCCGGGCCCGGCGGGAGCAGCTCGCCTACGCCGCGAGCCTCGTCATCGTGTTCGCGCTGCCGTCGATCTTCCTGCTGCCGTACCTCGCCGACGTCCTCGGCCTGTCCGACGCGGTCGCGGGCGCGTGGATCGGCGGCAACATCGACACGACCGCCGCCGTCACCGCCGCGGGCGCGCTCGCCGGCGAGAGCGCGCTCAAGGTGGCCACGATCGTGAAGGTCACCCAGAACGCGCTCATCGGCTTCGTGGCGATCGCGCTGACCGCGTACTTCGCGTTCAAGGTCGAGCGCTCCGAGTCCGCGCAGCGGCCCGGCGCCATCGAGCTGTGGCGCCGGTTCCCGAAGTTCGTGCTCGGATTCGTGGCGGCGTCGATCATCGGCACCTGGTACGCGAAGACCGCCGCCGCCGCGGACAACACGGCCGCCCAGGCGGTGGCCACGAACCTGCGGACCTGGTTCCTGATCTTCGCGTTCGTGAGCATCGGCCTGGAGTTCCGGGTCAGGTCGCTGCGCGAGGCGGGCTGGCGCCCGGTCGCCGTGTTCGCGGCCGCCACCGTCGTCAACATCGTGCTCGCCCTCGCGCTGGCGTCGCTGCTGTTCGCGAACTTCACGGTCTGACCGCTCGCGGGCAGGCCGCCGGCCTGCCCGCGGGCAACGGCGTACGGTGCCCCACTCAGTCAGAACCGCAGCCGGGAGCGCCGGCCCAGGACGGCCGCGACGGCGACCACGGGGGCCGCCAGGGCCGCCAGCGCCACCCACGGCGACGTCAGGACGGCGAGCTCACGCTCGACGGCGATGGCCAGCGTCGCCGCGCCGATCACCAACGGTGCCCGCTGCCCGCGGCTGAGGCCCACCGCGACGACGGCGACCGCCCCGGCGGCCAGGAGCGCCCGCCGGGCCGGTGTGTCGCCGCCGACGAAGGTCAGCAGCAGCGGCGGGCCGAGCCCGGCGAGCAGGCCCACGCCGTAGGCGTACCAGCTGCCGCGGTCGGGGCGGCGGCGCAGCTCGAGGGTGCCGCCGCCCAGGGCCAGCAGCGCGACCGGCACGCTCAGCGCCTCGACCGGGAGCCGGCCGGCCACGACACCGCGGCTCGCCGAGCACCACCAGTTGCCGATGCGGCAGCGCCCGGTACGTCGCCACGATCGCGTCGACCTCGCCGGATGCCGGCAGGCCCGCGCCGCGGACCGTCACCCAGCCCAGGTTCAGCGGCGCCGGACGCCGGACCCAGCGCAGCGCCGCCTGCTCCGACCACTGCCGGCGCACCCGGCGCCGGACCGTCTCGACCTCGTCCCCGGCCCGGCCGGCGGCCCGCTCGGCCCGGGCGGCGCCGCGCTGGAGGACGGCGAACGTCACGACCAGCACCGCCGTCGCCACCCACAGCCCGCGGGCGAGCCACACGGACTTCACGACCACGGTGTTCACCGCCAGGCCGCTGACGACGCCGACGAACCCGGAACCGACCCCCGTGATGAGCGCGCGCCAGCTGTCCCGACCGATCGCCACGGCATCATCATCGAGGCGTGGCCGTACCGGTCACAAGCACGCGCTAGTACCCCGACAGCGATGCGGGCGCGTTGGCCAGCACCGCGGCCGCGGCGACGGTCGCCGTGACGGCCACCGCGGCGACCACGCCCCAGCCGGGCCGGACCGTGTCGCCGAGGGCCAGGACGCCGACGACCGACGGGGCGAGCACCTCCACGATCCACAGCACGGCCGTCACCGGGCCCACGTCGCCGTGCTCCAGCGCGTCCGCGTAGAGGAGCATGCCGGTCAGGCCGTACGCCGCCAGCGCCCAGACGAGCGGCTCGCTCGCGAGCTCCGGCAGGCCGCGGAGCGGATCGGCGGGCAGGGTGGCCGCGCGGGCGCACAGCGCGGCGCCGCCGAACGCGAGACCGGCCAGCGCCGCGTTCAGGGCCGGCCGGCCCCAGCGGGTGCCGGCCCAGCCGGCGAGGGCCACCGGGATCGCGGTCAGGGCGAGCCCGAGGCGCACCGCCCCGGCCGGCCGGGCCTCGTCCTGCGGGCCGGCCGCCGCGGCCAGCGCGACGAGCGCCGCGACGGTGACCGCGACCGCGGCCACGTCGACCGGGCGCAGCCGGGCCGACAGCCGGAGCCGGGCCACCACGACGGTCACCGCGAGCGAGCCGGCCAGGACCGCCTGCACCTGGTACACCGGCAGCGTGCGCAGCGCGACGAGCGAGGCCAGCCAGGCCAGCAGGTCCAGCGCGATACCGCCGAGGTACGCCGGCGCACGCAGCGTCTGCAGCAGGCCGGTGGCGCGCCGTGCGCCGGCTGCCTGCAGTACCGACGCCACACCGTATCCGGCGGCGGCCGCGGCGGCGAAGGCCAGCGCCGCCGCCGGCCCGAGGTGCTGACCCATGTGCGTGGGGATCTACCCCGCCGCACGGATTTACACCTGCGGCCTCAGCCCGGCGCCGGCGACGTCCGCAGCGCTCGGCTGAACGACAGCGCGCACGCCGCCAGGACCAGGCCGCAGCAGATGAGCAGCCCGTGCCGCAGCCCGCCGGCGGTGACGGTCCGCAGGTCCGTGCCGAGCACGACCCCCGTCACGAGGGCGACGCAGAAGGTCGCCGACAGTCGCTGGGTCAGCTGGAGGAGGGCGGCCGCGACGCCGTGGTGGGTCGGCGGGGCGAAGCTCAGCGTCACGGCCCGCAGCGGCGGTTCGAGCAGGGCCGAGGCGACGCTGATGACGATCTCGATCCCGATGATCGCGGCGGCGAGGCCCGTCGGGGCGATCGCGACCAGTGCTGCCGTCCCGGCGACCTGGATGGCGAGCGCGACCGGCAGGGTCCGCGCGCCGAGCCGGCCGTAGAGCCGTGAGCTGGCCGACGACGCGGCGATGCGGGCGAGCGCGCCCGGGATCAGGGCGGCGGCGACCACCAGGGGGCTCCAGCCGAGGCCCTGCAGCAGGTAGATCGTCAGCACGGTGGAGTGCGCCAGCACGCCGCCGAACCACAGCAGCGCGACCAGGTTGCCCACCACGAAGCCGCGCGAGGTCATCAGGGCCGGGACGAACAGGGGCGTGCGGCCCCGGGCGGCGTAGCGACGCTCCCAGGCGGCGGTCGCCACCGCCAGGACCGCGCACGCGCCGACGATGCCCCAGAGCCGGCCGCCGTCGATGCCGGGGTCGATGACGGGCACGGTGACCATCACGACGAACGCCCCGACCAGGACGATCGCCGGGACGTCGAGGTCGGCCCGCCGGCCCTCCCGCGCCCGGTGCGGGACGAACCGGGTCGTCAGCAGGAGCGTGGCGACGACGAACGGCAGGTTGAGGGCCAGCACGGCGCGCCAGGCGAGGTGGCCGGGGAGCACCGAGAGCACGAGGCCGGCGCCGAGCGGCCCCACCACGGCCGCCGCGGCGCCGGCGGCACTGTACGCGGCGAGCGCACGGACCCGCCGCAGGCCGGTGAACCGGTCCTGGATGATCCCGAGCACCTGGGCGCTGATCAGCCCGGCACCGAGGCCCTGGACGGCGCGGCCGGCGACCGCCCACCAGATGCCGGGCGCGGCGGCCGAGCCGAGCGCGCCGGCGGCGAAGAGCGCGAGCCCGAGGACGAACAGGGTCCGCCGGCCGAGCGCGTCACCGAGCCGCCCGCCGGGGACGAGGCCGAGGCCGAACGTCAGCGAGTACACGGACAGGAACCACTGGATCCCGCTGGTCGGCGCGGCCAGCTCGGTACCGAGCAGCGGCACCGCGTAGGTCACGACCACCGAGTCGAGCAGCGTCGCGAACCCGGCGCCCGCGCAGCAGGCCAGCACACCGAGCTCGGCCTGGCGCGCCCCGGTGGCCCCGGTCGAGCGGACGCCGGGGTTCGCTGCCGCCGTCACTGCCGGCTCGTCCCGAGGTTGCCGCGCCGGGCCCACTCCTCGGCCAGGAGCAGGTAGGAGCGCACCCGGTCCGCGTGGTCGTGGGTGATCGTGGTGATCGCCAGCTCGTCGGCGCCGGTCGCGTCGCGCAGCTGCTCGAGCTTGTCCGCCACCGTCCGCGGCGACCCGACGAGCTGCGTGTCGACCCGGTCCCGGACGAGGTCGCGGTCCTCCTCGCTCCACTCGTGCCGGGCGGCCTCCTGCGGCGTCGGGAACGGGATCGCGCCCGCGCCCGACCGGATGCTGCGCACCCACAGGGCGTAGCCGGACGCGAGCCGGGCCGCCTCCTCGTCGGTTCCGCCGACCACGACGTCCGCGGAGACCGAGATGTGCGGCCGGTCGAGCTCCGCCGACGGGCGGAACGCCGCCCGGTACGCCTCCACCGCGTCGATGACCGTGCTCGGGCTGTGGTGGTAGCTGGCCGCGAACCGCAGGCCCCGCTCGCCGGCCACGGCCGCGCTGGAGCCGCCCGACGCGCCGAGGATCCACACCTGGACCGCGGCCCCCTCGCCCGGGAACGCGCGGACCGCCACGCCGGCGGGGGAGACGTACGTGCCGGCCAGGAAGGCGAGGATGTCGGCGATCTGGGCGGCGTAGTCGGGCGTGTAGGCGCCGGGCTGCTGCAGCAGGTCGAGCTGCGTGGCGATCTTCGTGCCCGAGGTGGCCAGGAGCTTGCCGAAGTCGTACTGCCTGGGCAGCAGCAGCCCGTTGTCGGTGCGCTGCTCGGCGGCGTGGTCCGCGCCGCCCCGGTCGGCGGTGTAGGCCGCGGCGGCGACCGCGAAGGCCTCGCCGTTCGCGGACGGCTGCCGGCGGCCGATCGAGCGGCCCAGGCCGAGGTCGAGCCGGCCCGGGTGGACGGCGTCGAGCAGCCCGAACTCCTCGACGGTGGCGAGCGGCTGGCGGTGGCCGAGCTGGACGCCGGCGGATCCCACCCGGATCGTGCTGGTGGCGCCGGCGACCAGCGCGATCGAGACGGCCGGGGACGCGCCGACCACCCCGGGGTTGAGGTGGTGCTCGGCGAACCAGTACCGCGCATAGCCGAAGCGTTCGGCCTGCCGGGCGAGGTCGACGGCGTTGCGCACCGCGTTGGCGACCGTGTCGCCGCTGCTGATCGGGATGAGGTCCAGAACGGCCAGAGGTGTGCTCATGTGACTCCTTGTCGGTCAGTGTGTCGGTCGATGTGCCGGTCGAATCCGAACCGCCGGTCGGGGCGGGGGCCGTCGAGGGCGAGGTCGGCGAGCACCCGCCCGATCGCGGGCGTGAACTTGAACCCGTGACCCGAGAACCCGGTGGCCACGACCACGGGCCCGTGCCGGTCCAGGACGAAGTTCGCGTCCGGTGTGGTCGTGTACGTGCAGCTGATCGGCGCGAACACGTCGGCGTCGACGCCGGGCAGCCACCGGCGGGCGTACGCCCGCAGCGCGGCGAGCTGCCCGGGCTCGGGCGTGAAGTCGCGGCGGTCGGGATCGACCTCGGGCCCGACGCCGTGGAAGCCGACCTTGATGCCCTCGCCCGGCGTGGCCAGGCCGTAGACGCCGCCGTAGAAGGCGTCCGCCAGCCGGTGGCCGAAGCTCGGCCAGTCGTCTCCGGGCACCCGGGCGGCGAAGTGGGCGGGCTGCTCCTGGGTGACCCGCAGCGGCGGCAGCGGGGCGAGCCGCCCGACGAGCCGGTCCGCCCACGCGTTGACCGCCGCCACGATCCGCCGGGCGCGGTAGCTGCCGCCGTCGGTGTGGACGAGCACGGCGTCCTCGCCGAGCACCTCGATCGACGTGACGGGGGTCGAGTGCCGCACGACCGCGCCGGACCGCACGGCGGCGGCCTGCAGGGCGGCGACCGACCGGTCGGCGTGCAGGCGCCCGCTGTCGGGGTGGAACAGCACCCGGGTGTCGAACCGGATCCCGGGCCAGCGCTCGGCCGCCTCCCGCGGCGTCAGCCAGTGGTGGGCCACCCCGGCGGCGGCGAGCCCGGCGGCGAGCCCGTCCAGGTCGGGATGGTCGCCGTGGTCGGCGCCGCCGGTCACCGTGAGCAGGTGCTCGCCGGTGAGCTGCTCCAGCTCCCGCCAGCCCTCCCGGGCCTCCCGCGCGAGCGCGATGTGCACCGGGTCGGGGTACGAGAGCCGGAAGATCCGCGACGCGCCGTGCGATGCTCCGTTGGTGTGTCCCGCCGCGAACCGCTCCAGCAGCACCACGTCGACGCCCCGCCGGGCGAGCTGCCAGGCCGCGGCCGACCCCATCGCCCCGCCGCCGGCCACGACGACGTCGGTGCGTTCGGTGGTACCGGATGTGCCGCCCATCGCCTCAGCCCCGGAGCCGGGCGGCGTCGTCTACTAATCCCATAGGAATAATGTGTATCATGAACCACTGCGGGACTGGTTGGCGTGCGTCGCGCTGCCCGGGCGGCGGATCACCGGCGAGCGTTCCCTGACCGGCGGGTACAGCAACGACAACACCCTGCTCACCACGGCGGACGGCGGCGCGTACGTGCTGCGGCGGTACCGGCGCGCCAACGCCTGCCCGGTCGAGGCCGCCCTGGCCCGCCGCCTGGCCGGCGTCGTCCCGGTCGCCGAGGTGGTCGCCGCCGACGAGACCGGGGCGGACGCCGGCGAGCCGGTTTTGCTGTCGGTGTACGTGCCCGGCCGCCCGCTGAGCGAGCTGCTGTCCGGGGCGGACGCGGCCGGCCTCGGCCGCGCGGCCGGCGCCACCCTGGCCCGCGTCGGCGCGGTGACGTTCCCCACGCCGGGCTTCTTCGTCGACGGTCGCCTCGACCCCGATCCGGCCGAGCCGGCCGCCGGCCTGGACGCCTTCGTCGACCGCTGCCTGCGCGAGGGCAACGCGACCGGCGACGTCACCGGCCAGCTCACCGGCGCCGAACAGCGCTCGCTGCGCCGCCTCGCCGCGCGGATGGCGCCGGAGCTGGCCGTGCTGCACGGCAGCCGGCAGCTGGTGCACGGCGACTACAACCCGAAGAACCTGCTCGCCGCGGGTGGGCGGGTCGTGGCCGTGCTCGACTGGGAGTTCGCGTTCAGCAGCTCCCCGCTGTACGACGTCGGCAACATGCTGCGCGACCCGCGCCCCGACGGCTTCGCGGAGGCGTTCGTGGCGGGCTTCCGCGACGGCGGCGGCGACCTGCCGGGCGACTGGCGCCGCCTGAGCCGGGCGCTGGACCTGTACTCGCTCGCCGACCTGCTGACCCGGCCGCCCGGGCACCGGTACCTCGCCCGCGCGGTCGAGCGGCTCCGGGAGATCGCCGGCGGCGGGTGAGGTTCGCAATTGCCGCGGGTTGGCAGTTGCAGCGTTGTCGCGTGCGTACATGAGCACATATCATGGGGCGATGAGCGACAAGCACGCGCACCACCACGACCACGGGCACGACGGTCGCTCGGGCTGGGCGGCCCGGCGGCACCGCCTCGGGCACCTGCTGACGCCCCACTCGCACGACGCGGCAGACAAGGTGGACCCCGCGATGGAGTCGTCGCGGGACGGCATGCGGGCGCTGTGGATCTCGCTGCTCGTGCTCGGCGCGACCGCCGCGCTGCAGGTGGTCGTCGTCGTCCTGTCCGGCTCGGTGGCGCTGCTCGGCGACACGCTGCACAACGTCGCCGACGCGCTCACCGCGGTACCCCTCGGCATCGCGTTCCTCCTCGGCCGGCGCGTGGCGAACCGGCGCTACACCTACGGCTACGGCCGCGCCGAGGACCTCGCCGGCATCTTCATCGTGCTCACCATCGCCGCGTCCGCCGGGTTCGCCGCGTACGAGGCGGTCGACCGGCTGCTGCACCCGGCCGACGTGACGCACCTGTCCTGGGTGGCCGCGGCCGGCGTGATCGGGTTCGTCGGCAACGAGGTCGTCGCGCGGTACCGCATCCTCGTCGGCCGCCGGATCGGCTCGGCGGCCCTCGTCGCCGACGGCCTGCACGCCCGCACCGACGGGTTCACCTCCCTCGCCGTGCTCCTCGGCGCCGGCGGCGTCGCGCTGGGCTGGCGGTGGGCCGACCCGGTCGTCGGGCTGGCCATCACCGCCGCCATCCTCTTCGTCCTCAAGGACGCGGCCCGGGAGGTGTACCGCCGGCTGATGGACTCCGTCGACCCCGCGCTGGTCGACACGGCGGAGCGGACCCTCGCCGGCACTCCCGGCGTGCGCGGTGTCGCGGCGCTGCGGATGCGCTGGATCGGCCACCGCCTGCACGCCGAGACCGACCTGCTGGTGGCCGACACGCTCTCGGTCGTGCAGGCGCACGCCATCGCGGTGGAGGCCGAGCACCGGCTGCTGCACGCCGTCCCGCGGCTCACCGGCGCCACCATCCACACCGATCCGGACGCTGCCGAGATCCACGCCCCCGTCGCCCACCACCGGTAGCGACGCCCGCAGTACAATGGGTGCTTATGTATGCACGCGGCGACACTGTGACGGGTGGTGACGGCGCGCCCACCGACGCGCAGGTCGACGTGGCCGTGACGGCGCTGCGGATGCTGGCCGACCCGACCCGGCTCCGCCTCCTGTGGGCGCTGCGCGACGGTGAGCACGACGTCACCACGCTGACCGCGACCGTCGGCGCCGCCCGGCCGGCCGTGTCGCAGCATCTCGCCAAGCTGCTCCTCGCGGGCCTGGTCAGCACCCGCCGGGACGGCCGGCGGGTGCTCTACCGTGCTGCCGGCGGCCACGTCCGCCGGCTCGTGGCCGAGGCGCTGTACGCGGCCGACCATCACCTGACCGGCGCGCCGGAGCACGACTGACGCCGAGTCCGACCTAGTCCGCGGACCAGGCCTTCGCGGGCGGTGGCTGCAGCTGGCCGGACGCGGCCGGGGCGGGCCGGTTGGCCCGGTCGACGACGACGAGCGTGGCGGCCAGGAGGCCGAGCACGATGATGCCGGCCGACGCGACCCGCTGGGCCCGCTCGGAGGTGAGCCGGGCCGGCAGGTAGCCGGCGATGAGAGCCACCACGACCAGCGCGATGACCTGGCCGCCTTCGATGCCGACGTTGAACGCGACGATCCGCGTGAGGCTGCCGACACCGTGGACGTCGATGTCCTGCAGGCGGGTGGCCAGGCCGAGGCCGTGGATGAGGCCGAAGCCGAGCACCGCGGCGCCGAACAGCCGCCAGTGCAGCTTTGTCTTGGGGCGGGCGAACAGGGCGACGGCGCCGACGAAGACGACGCTGAGCCCGATGACGAGGTCGACCTTGATGGGGCTGACCCGCCACTCGGTGATGGCGGCGGTGATGAGGGTGACGCTGTGGCCGAGGGCGAACAGGGAGACGTAGGCGGCGGCGCGGCGGACGGTGCCGGCGATGAGCGCGACGCCGGCGACGAACAGCAGGTGGTCCCAGCCGAGCAGCATGTGGGTGATGCCGAGCCAGACGAACTCGGGGACGGACCTGCCGGCCGCGCCGTCCACGCCGTGCGCGGACGCGGTGGACGGCAGGAACACGAGCAGGAACACGGGCAGGAGAACAGGCAGGGTCAGCGGTACGAGTCGATGCATGGAAGCCTCTCGCGGGTCTCCGGGCACGGCGAAGCGGCGCCCGGCACGGACGTTGCAGGACCTACGCGGGAACTGCCGACGCCGGCGGGGCGCGGCCCGCCACCCGGAGCATGGACCAGACGGACCCGCCGCCCGCGTCGCCGGGCGGAACCGGCGCAAGGCCGCCCAGCTGGCCGCCGACTACGACGCGCTGGAGGA
>NZ_JBEXCY010000269.1:0-14291 GCF_040605515.1 Dactylosporangium sp. NPDC005572
CCAGGAGTTGCAGACCGCCATGCTCGCCGCCGCCGGCCTGTCCAACCGGGAGGTCGGCCAGCGGCTGTTCGTGTCGCACCGCACGGTCAGCTCGCACCTCTACCGGATCTTCCCGAAGCTCGGCATCACGGGCCGGGCGCAGCTGCGCGACGCGCTGGAGGCGCTGCAGCACCATCCGGGCTGAACAGCGCGTCGAGCGCGGGCCGCAGCGGCGCGAGCGCGGCCCGCAGCAGGTCCGGCAGCGAACCCGCCGGCACCACGATGCCGGGCAGCGGCTCGGTCGCGGCCCGCAGCCAGTGCCGGATCGCCACCCTGGCCGCGGCCCCGACGGCGGCGGCGAGGGCCTCGGCGGCCAGTGGGTCGACGTCCGGGGCGCGGGCGACGATGGCGGCGACGAGCGGGCCCTCGATCGCGGTGACCGTGTCGGCGTAGCAGGCGCGCAGGGCCGGGCTCCGCATGAGCAGCATGAACGCCTCGGGCGCCGGCTCGGTGTAGTGCGCCACGACCGCGTCGACCACGGGGCGGTCGGCCGCGAACAGTCGGCCCGCGGTCACGCCGGCGACGATCGCCTCCTCGCGGCTGGAGAAGTAGTTGTTGTACGTGCGCGGCGACACGCCCGCCGCCTCGGCGATGTCGTCGACGCGGACGTTCTCGGGCCCGCGCTCCAGCGCGAGCCTGAGCGCCGCCGTGCGCAGCGCCTCCCGGGTGGCCTGCTTCTTGCGCTCCCTGAGTGACACGGTCGATTGTCACACATTCTTTCGGTCACGCAAAATTGCGTGCACGCAAGTTGTCGCGGTACCGTGGCCGCCATGCGAGCCAAGGGCATGACCTACGACACCGGCTTCGTCCAGGACGGCCGGAACTCGATCGAGCGCCTCGACCCCGACGTGGTCCGGCGCGAGCTGACCATCATCCGCGACGACCTGCACTGCACCGCCGTCATGCTGGTCGGCGGCGACCCGTCCCGGCTGGAGTCGGCGGGCCGGACCGCCGCCGCACTCGGCCTGGAGGTGTGGTTCGCGCCGTACCCGCTCGACCTCACCCCCGACGACATCCACGCGCTGTTCGTGGACTGCGCCGAGCGGGCCGAGCGGCTCCGGTCGGCGGGCGCCGAGGTCGTCCTCGTCGCCGGCGTCGAGCTGAGCCTCATGAACCGCGGGTTCATCCCGGGCGAGCGCATCGAGGACCGCCTCGCCGGCCTGTTCGCCGACCGGGACCGCATCGCCGCCGTCCGCACCCGTCTCAACGACTTCTTCGGTACCGCCGTGCCCGCGATCCGGGACCGCTTCGGCGGCCGGCTGACCTACGCGGCGATCCAGTTCGAAGGCATCGACTGGGACCCGTTCGACATCGTGACGTACGAGCTCATCCGGTCGGCCGAGGTCGCGGACCGCTTCCGCGCCGGCGTGCGGACCCTGGCCGCCCAGCCCAAGCCCCTCGCGGTCACCGGCTTCGGCACGGCAACCTGGCGCGGCGCCGCCGACGTGGCGCCCCGAAGCATGGAGGTCCTCGAGGGCGGCCGGTTGAACGGCGTGTACGAACGCGACGAGGCCGGCCAGGCCGCGTACCTGGGCGAGTTGCTGGACATCTTCGCCGAGGAGGGCGTGGACAGCGCCTTCGTCCACCTGTTCGCGCTGCACAACCTCCCGCACCGCCCGGACGGCGACCCGCGCGACGACCTGGACCTGGCCAGCCTGGGCATCGTGAAGGTCTACGAGGACCGCACGGGCACGACGTACCCGGACCTGCCGTGGGAACCGAAGGAGGCGTTCGCGTCGATCGCCGCCCGCTACGGCGGCTGAGGCGCGGCCGCCGTTTACGGTTTCATTGATCCCGCGGCGACCGTGGGCCGTACCATCGCGCGGTGCGCATCGAGATCACGTATGCCAAGCCGCAGGCCTACTACCGCCGGCATCTCGCGGCCGGCGCCATGCGCGCCCTGTGGCTCCGGCTGACGGTCGTGGCCGGACTTGCGGTGCTCGGCTCGCTGGTCGTGGCCTACGGCGACGACGTCGAGGGGTTCACCGCGGTCTGGATCGGTGGGATATTCGTCGTCTTCATCGCCGGTGTGCTGTGGGGGGCGCGGCGCCGGTACGTCGAGCTTGTCACCGCGCCCGACTTCTGGTGCGAGCCGCGCACCTACGTCGTCGACGACGAGGGCCTCCACCGCGGCCACGACCTGTCGGCCGTCACCTATCGCTGGCCGCTCGTCCTCCGCGTCACCGTCATCCCGGAGGCCTTCGTCTTCCACCTCGAGCACTACGGCATCTTCGACCTGCCCCGCGCGCCGTTGACCGGCGAGCAGGAGGCCGAGCTCCAGCAGTTCCTGGCCGACCGCGACAACTCAGCCGCAGCGGCCTAGAGACCTCGGACCTCCCGACGCCTTGTTCGGTGGCGCTCCCGAACAAAGCGGTCGAGACAGTCATCACTCTTGAACAAGCGTTTGGTTCGTACCTAAGATAAGCCCATGCATGGGTTGTCACTGGCCGGCCGGACGGCGCTCGTTACCGGAGGTGCCGGGGGGATCGGCGCGGCCATCTGCCGGGATCTGGTCGAATGCGGCGCCCGCGTGGTCGTCGCCGACATCGACGTCGACCGCGCCAAGGAGCTCGCCGCCGGGCTGCCGGACGCGACCGCGGCCGGGGTCGACCTGGACGACGCCGCGTCGATCGAACGCTGCGCCAACGAGGTCGGGCCGGTCGACATCCTCGTCAACAACGGCGGCGTGACGAAGGTCGAGCGGTTCGCCGAGAGCGACCCCGCCCACTGGGACCGCCTCTGGCGGATCAACCTGCGCGGCCCCATGCTGCTCAGCCGCCTGCTCGTGCCGGCCATGGTCGAGCGCAACTGGGGCCGCGCGGTGTTCATCTCGTCCGACAGCGCGCGGGTCGGCGCCGGCGGCGAGGTGGTGTACTCGAGCGTCAAGGCCGGCCTGCTCGGCCTGGCCAAGTCCCTCGCGCGGGAGACCGCCCGGTTCGGCGTGACCTCCAACGTCGTGTGCCCCGGCATGGTCGACACCCCGCTGCTCCGCTCGGTGGCGAAGGAGAAGCCGGCGCTGCTGGAGACGATGGTCCGGCTGGTGCCGCAGCGGCGCATCGGCGACCCCGAGGACGTGTCCGGCCTGGTCGCCTTCCTGTGCACGCCGCGCGCGAGCTATCTCACCGGGCAGGTCTTCAGCGCCAGCGGTGGCATGACGATGTCGTGAGATGCGCAACCGCGAGAAGGCGACGTACCACGCGCGCCGCGAGGCCGTGCTGGCGGTGGCCCGCGACCTCTTCGCCGAGCGCGGCTACCGGGCCACGACGGTCCGCGACATCGCCGAGGCGTCGGGTGTCCTCTCCGGCAGCCTGTACCACTACTTCGACTCCAAAGAGACGCTCATCGACGAGATGCTGTCAAGCTATCTCGATGAGCTCATCCTCGTGTACCGCAGCGTCGTCGCGACGGGCGGCGACGCCCAGTCGACCCTGGCCGGCCTGGTAGCGGCCGCCTTCGCCGCACTGGACCGGCACCGCGCCGCCGGCCTGGTCCTGCACACCGAGCGCCACCACCTGGCCCGCCTGCCCCGCTTTGCCCACCTGGTCGAGCGCGAGACCGAGATCGAGCACCTCTGGTCGACGGTGATCGAACGCGGCAAGACGAGCGGCGAGCTGCGCCCCGACATCGACGAGCGCCTGACGTACCGCTTCGTCCGCGACGGCGTCTGCGCCGCCGCCCGCTGGTCCCGCCCGGCGACGGAGCTCGCCGGGCAGTTCCAGGCCCTGCTACTGGACGGCCTGCGGGGCTGACGGCTATGCGGTCTGCAGGACGGCGGCGCTGCCGTAGCTGCCGCCGAAGCCCGCGACCAGGGCCGTGCGCGCGCCCGGGACCTGGTTCGCCGGGGCCTCGCCGCGCAGCTGGCGCACCGCCTCCAGGACGTTGTTGAAGCCGTGCAGGGACCCCTCCGACAGCAGGCCGCCGTGCGGGTTCACCGGTACCGCGCCCGTCGGGGCCGTCTCGCCCGACCGCACGAGTTCGCCGGACGTTCCCGGGGCGCACAGGCCGAAGTCCTCCATCTGCTGGAGCTGCAGCGGCGCGTAGGCGTCGTAGAGCAGTGACACGTCCACATCGGACGGTCCCAGGCCGGCCGCCGAGTACACCAGCGGCGCCACGTAGTGGGAGAAGAGGCGGGCGCCGTCCGCGGCGCGGGCGATGTTCGACGAGCCGGGGCCGCCGGCCCGTTCGGCGGCCCGGATCAGGACCGGGGCGTGGCCGCCGGAGCGGGCGCGCTCGACCGACGTCACGACCAGCGCGGCGGCGCCGTCGTTCTCCTGGCAGCAGTCGACCAGCCGCAGCGGGGACGCGACGAACGGGCTCGCCAGGTACTCGTCCAGCGTCATCGGGTCGCGCCGCGTCGCCCGTTCGTTGCGGGCCGCGTTCGCGCGCGACCGCAGTACGACCGCCGCCGTGTCCTGCTCGTCCAGCCCGCGCTCGGAGAGGAAGCGGCGCGCCACCATCGCGAACAGGTGGACCGGGCCCCGCATGCCGTACGGCGCGACGAACTCCTCCTCGGCGCCGGCGCCGACCCGCAGCGCGCTCTGCCCGAGGCGCTTGCCGGTGCGCCCGTTGAGCGACCGGAACACCACGACCGTGCGGGCGGCGCCGGCCTCGACCGCGCGGGCCGCGTCGCCGAGGATCGACGCGCTCTGCGAGCCGCCGCCGGCGATGTCGTTGTGCCAGCGGACGCTCGGCAGGCCCAGACCCTCGATGAGGTACTGCACCGCGATGGTGTCGTTCAGCCCGTACGTCAGCACGCCGTCCACCTCGGGCACCTCGAGCCCGGCGTCGGCGACGGCGGCGCGGACCGCGTCGAGGGCCATGTCCAGCACGGTCCGGCCGGACGCGCGGTACAGCGGCGTCGCCCCGATGCCGGCAATGGCGGCCCGGGTCATGCGTCCTCCGCTTCGCTCCGGCCGCATGCCTTCCAATCTGAGCCCATGATGACCGGCCTCCTCCGCTTCGCTCCGGAACCGGTCATGTCGCGTCCCGCACGATGAGCGCGTCGAGCGCCTCGACGACGTCGCCGCGGACGTACAGCGGGTTGACCTCCAGGGCCTGGTACTGCCCGCGCAGCCCGCCGCCGGCCCGGGCCATCGCGGCGATCGCGGCGACCAGCCGTTCCCGGTCGGCGGGCGGTATCCCGCGCACGCCGTCGAGCAGCGCGCGGCCGCGCAGCTCGTCGAGCATCCGGCCGATCTCGTCGTCGGACACCGGCAGCCCGCGCCACGCGGTGTCGCGCAGCGCCTCGGCGAGCACCCCGCCCAGGCCGACGGTGAGCAGGGGACCCCACTGCGGATGGTCCAGGACGCCGACGATCAACTCGACCCCTCCGGTCCGCATGGGGGAGACCAGCACGCCGTCGGTGCCGGCGGCCCGCTCGAACGCCGCCGCCACGGCCGCGGGCTCGCGGACGTCGAGGACGACCCCGCCCACGTCCGACTTGTGCGCGAGCCCGGGACTGCTCATCTTGACCGCGACCGGGAAGCCGACGCGGAACGCGGCGGCCACCGCGTCGTCCGCGCTCGACGCCAGGACCGCGGGGACGAGCGGCACGCCGAAGCGCCCCAGCACCTCGCGGGCGACGTGCTCGGACAGCGCGTCGGGAAGGGGGACGACGGACGGCGCCTCCGGAGCCGGGGGAACCGTCGCCTGCGACCACCACAGGGCCCGCGCCAGCGCGTGCAGGCCGTGGTGGACGCCCGGCAGGCTCCACTCGATGCCGAGCTCGCGCTGCAGCAGCTCACGGCCGGGCGTCAGCTCGGCGTACGTCGTCTCCAGCAGCAGTACCGGCAGCGGCCCCGACGAGGACACCTCGCGCAGGTCCGCGAAGAGCCGCTCCAGCACCCGCGCCGCGGGCGTGCCCGGGTCGGGCAGGTCGAGGGCGACCACGACGAGGTCGAGCCCGCCGTCGGCGGCGAGGGCGTCGAGCAGCCGCCGGAACACCGTCGGGTCGGTGACGAACGCGCCGGTGACGTCGAGCGGGTTCGAGACGGCGACCTCGGTCTGGAGCACCTCGTCGATCCGCGCGCGGGTCGCCGGCCGCAGCGCCGGCAGGTCGAGCCCGGCGGTCTGCGCCTCGTCGGCGATGAGCGTGCAGCGGCCGCCGGAGGGGGAGAGCACCGCGACCCGGGGGCCCGGCAGCCGGCCGGTCCGGGCGAGCAGCCCGGCGACGATGACGAGGTCCTCGAGCGAGTCGACCTCGACGACGCCGTGCTGGCGCAGTAGCCCGGCGAGGATCGCGTGGTCGTTGGCCAGCCCGCCGGTGTGGGCGGCGCTCACCCGCTGGCCGGCGTCGGTGCGCCCGACCTTGAGCAGCACGACGGGCACGCCGGCGGCCAGGGCGCGGGTGGCGGCGTCGAGGAAGGCCCGGGGCCGGCGCACCGACTCGGCGAACACGGCGATGCAGCGGCTGCGGCCGTCGTCGAGCAGCGCGTCGATGACGTCGGCGCAGTCGACCACGCTCTCGTTGCCGGTGGTGACCACGTGGCTGATGCCGACCCCGTGGGCGTTGGCCAGCCGCAGTACCGCACGCGACAGCCCGCCGCTCTGGCTGACGACGGCGACCGTGCCCACCGCCGGCAGTTCCAGCCCGGAGGCGAGCATCCCGACGCCGTCGCACAGGTTGAGCAGGCCGAGGCTGTTGGGGCCGAGCACGCGCAGGCCGGTCTCCGCGGCCAGCGCGGCGAGTTCGGCCTGCCGCTGCTGCCCGTCGGTGCCGGCCTCGGCGAACCCGGAGGCGAGCACGACCGCGTTGCGCACGCCGATGCCGGTCGCCTCGCGCAGCGCCGGCAGCACCCGCTGGGCGCTGAGCACCACGAATGCGGTGTCCACATCGGACAGTTCGGTCAGGCTGCGGGCCACGGGGCGGCCGAACTGCCGGCCGCCCTTCGGGTTGACCAGGTGGACCGGGCCGCCGCCGACGGTGTCGAGGTTGTGCAGCAGCGACCGGGTCCAGACCGAACCCTCCGAGGCGCCGACGACGGCGATGCCGTTGGGACGAAGAAAACTCATGCGTCCTCCGCTTCGCTCCGGCCGCCTGAGCTCCATCCTGAGCCCATGATGAGCGGCCTCCTTCGCTTCGCTACGGAACCGCTCATGCGACCACTCCAAAGTTCGGAACGAGCCCGAAGCCCTCGCGCTCCTCGAAGACGACGTGGACCGGCATGCCGATGTGGACCGACGACGGGTCGCCGCCCACGACGTTGCCGAACGCGCGGGCGCCTTCCTCGAGGTCGATCCAGGCGATGACGTACGGCGTGGCCTCGGTGAAGCCGGGCGCGGCGGCCCGGCCGTGCACGACGCTGAACGTGTAGACCGTGCCGGCGCCGCTCACCTCCCGCCAGACGAGCGAGTCGGAGCGGCCGCACGCGGGGCAGCGGTCGATGGGGAAGTGGTGCCAGTGGTCGCAGTGGTCGCAGCGCTGCAGCACGAGCCGGCGCTCCTGCGCCGCCGCCCAGTACGGCGCGGCGAGGTCGCTGACGACGGGGGCCGGGGGCGTCATCACAGCTGCCGGATGACGGAGCCGGAGCGGTTCCAGGGCATCAGCAGCCGGCCGATGAGCTGGACGACCATGGAGAACACCAGGCCGACGAGGGCGACCACGACGATGCCGACGTACGTCTGGCCGAGCACGAGCGTGGTGCGGCCCTGCTCGATGACGTGACCCAGGCCGTTGCCGCCGAGGACGAACTCGACGCCGACCAGGATGAGCACCGACACGCCGGCCGCGATCCGCAGGCCCACGAAGATCTCCGGCAGCGCGGCCGGCAGCATCACGTGCCGGAACATCTGCCAGGTCGACAGGTTGAGCGTGACGCCCGCCTCGCGGTAGCCCGCCGGCACCGCGAGCATGGCCGACATCGTGGAGATCCAGATGAAGAAGAAGACGGTGACCGCGATCAGGGCCACGACCGGCAGCTCGCCGAAGCCGAAGACGGTGAGGAACACCGGCAGCAGGGCCAGCTTCGGTACCGTGTACAGCGCGTTGAGCAGCGGGTCGAGCGCCGCGCGGATCGGCCGCCACAGCCCCATCGCCACCCCGAAGAGCGCGCCGACGGCCGACCCGATGACGTAGCCGAGCCCGGTGCGGCGCAGGCTGGCCAGCAGGTCCGGCCACAGCGAGTCGCGCTGCCACATGTCCCAGGCTGAGCGGACGATGTCGACCGGCGACGGGTAGAGCCGCCGGTCGATCCAGCCGGCGTCGCAGGCGACCTGCCACAGCACGGCGAGCAGCAGCGGCACGCCGACACCGAGCGCCAGGTCGCGCGTGCGCAGCAGGCGGGCCCAGCGCTCCGGGGCGAGCTCCTGGCGGCCCGGCGCCCGCAGGATCCGGCGGGTCTCGGCCCGCGTCAGGGTCTGACTAGGCATCGGTACCTCCCGTCACGGTCGCCAGGTAGGCGTCGACCTCGTGCCGCAGGCAGTCCCACAGCTGCGCCTTCAGGTCGGCGAACGCGGCCGAGTCGCGCACCGCGGCGGCCCGGGGCCGCTCGAACGGCACCTCGGTCGAGCGCACGACCCGTCCGGGCCGGGCGCTCATCACCACGACCCGGTCGCCGAGCAGGATCGCCTCCTCCAGGCTGTGCGTCACGAACACCACCGTGCGCCGGTCCCGCTGCCACAGCCCGAGCAGCTCCTCCTGGAGCACCTGGCGCAGCTGGGCGTCGAGCGCCGCGAACGGCTCGTCCATGAGCAGGATCTCCGGGTCGAGCGCGAAGGCCCGGGCGATGCCGACCCGCTGGCGCATGCCGCCGGAGAGGGTGCTGGGGTACGCCGTGCGGAACTCGGCGAGGCCGAGCTGGCCGAGCCAGTGGTCGGTGCGGCGGCGGGCCTCCGCCCGGCCGAAGCCGTTGACCTCCAGCGCGAAGCGGACGTTCTGCTCGACGGTCTTCCAGGGGTAGATGCCGTGATCCTGGAAGACCATCGACAGCGGTACCTTGCCGTCGCCGCGGGTGGCGATGGTGACCTCGCCGGCGGTGGGCCGCAGGATCCCGGCGACGATGCGCAGGAACGTGGACTTGCCGCAGCCGGAGGGGCCGACGACGCAGACGAACTCGCCGTCGTCGATGGTGAGGTCGAGCGGGCCGAGGCCGGACACGGCGCCGAAGTCGCGCCGGACGCCCTCGGCCAGGATGGCGGCGGTTTCGGTCGGCATGGTCAGCGTCCCTCGACCGCGTCGGTGTAGTACGAGCGGTCGACCAGCTCGGACTCGGCGATCGCCGTCTTGTAGTCGACCCGGCCGAGCTGGAGGAACCAGTCCTGCTCGCGCTGGGTGGTGCCGGCCCGGATCTCCCAGTCGAAGACCAGCGACGGCGTGCCCTTGATCGCTTCCGGGGTGGCGCCGGTCGCCGCGGCGATGGCCTGCACGGCGTCGGGGTCGCTCTGGTAGTCGCCGGAGAGGTACGTGTTGATGGTCCGCACCAGGGCCCGCACGAACGCGACGCCGGCGGCCCGCTTCTCCTTGGCGAGGGCCGGGCCGAAGAAGAACCCGCCGAGCGGCTCGCCGGCCGGCTGGGTGGCGACGAGGACGTAGTTGCTGTCGTTGGCGATCGGCAGCCAGTAGGGGTCGACGAGCCAGGCCATGTCGGCGGCGCCGTTCTTCAGCGCGGTCACCTGGTCGGCGCTGGGGATCTTGACGATCTCGACGTCGTTGACCGAGATGCCGCTGCTCTTGAAGGCCTCGGCCATCGGGTACGTCGTGGAGCTGGTGAAGCCGACGTTGCTGGCCAGCTTCTTGCCCTTGAGCTGGGCGAGGTCGGGCTTGGCCGGGTCGGTGAAGAGGCTCTTGCGGGCCCACAGCCCGGTCTGGGCCTTCGCCGGGTCGGCCGCGTCGGGCGGGTAGAAGTTGCCGGCGACCCAGGTGAGGTCGATGTCCTTGTTCACGGCGTTGAAGAAGCCGGCCTCGAGCGAGCCGGTGGTGCCGTCGAGGTTGCCGGACAGCACCTGGGGTACCGCGTCGGCGAACGGCAGCACGACGATCTCGACGTCGAGGTTCTCCTTCTGGAACTCGCCTTTGCTCTGGGCGAGCAGCAGCGGCGCGATGAACTCGGCCTTGACCGCGGTGGCGAAGCGCAGCTTGACCGTCTGCGGCAGCGGCCGGGGGCCGGGCAGGCCCTTGTCGCACCGGGCGACCGGGCGCTTGGCGTCGCGGTTGGCCGGGTCGGACTTGCCCCCGGTACCACACGGGCTGCCCGCGACGGTCGACTCGGCGACGGGGGTGCCGCCACCGCCGTTGCAGGCCGAGGACAACAACAGGGCGGTGATGACGGTCGCGGTGGAAAGAACGGACCTGCGCGGCATGGCGGTCTCCTTGAGCGGCGGGGACACAGGCGGCCGTCTCGTTCCTATCAGCGGGCACTCTCTTGGTCAAGCGCTTGTTTGATCACCGGGATCCGGCGACGCTGGAGCGATGCAGACGCCAGTCGGGCCGGCGGCCCGGTTCTTCGAGGACTTCACCGTCGACGAGGAGTTCCTCACGCAGGGCCGCACGGTGACCCAGACCGACCTCACGTTCTGGTCGATGTTCACCGGGGACTTCAACCCGATCCACGTCGACAGCGCCTTCGCGCGCGAGCACAGTCCCTTCGGCACGGTGGTACCGCAGGGCCTGCTGGCCGTCGCGATCGCCTCCGGCCTGCAGGAACGCCTCGGCATCTTCGCCGGGACGGGGCAGGCGATGCTCGGCCAGACGATCACGTTCGCGGCCGCCGTGGTGGTCGGCGACACGCTGCGGGTGCGGCTCACAGTGCGCGCCCTGACGCCGTCGCGGCGGCCGCGCACCGGGCGCGTCGCGTTTGACTATGGGATCGAGGTGGTCGAGCGCGGCGTCACGGCCGTGACGGGCACCCTCGACGTGCTCTGCCTGCGGCGGGAGGCCGTTCGGGAGGCTGGTTCGGAGGCCGGCGCCGGGAGCTAGTCAAGCAATCGCTTGTTTAATACAGTGGGTCCATGCCAACCTTCGACGCGAAGCAGTTCCGGCAGGTGCTGGGGCACTACCCGACGGGGGTCACCGTCATCACGGCGTGCGGCGACGACGGCGTGCCGGTCGGCATGGCGGTCGGCTCGTTCACCTCGGTGTCGCTGGACCCGCCGCTGGTCGCGTTCTTCCCGGACAAGAGCTCCACGACGTTCCCGAAGATCCACGCCGCCGGCGCCTTCTGCGTCAACGTGCTCGCCGCCGACCAGGAGCACATCTGCCGGGCGATGGCCGCCAAGGGCGCCGACAAGTTCGCCGGGATCGCCTGGCGGCGGCTGCCGTCCGGCGCCCCCGTCCTCGACGGCGCGGTCGCCTGGATCGACTGCGAGCTGGACGTGCTGCACGAGGCCGGCGACCACTACATCGCCGTGGGGCGGGTGCTCGGGCTCGACATCGCGCGGCCCTCGCTGCCGCTGGTGTTCTTCCAGGGCGGCTACGGGCGGTTCGCCCCGATGTCGCTGACCGCGCCCGCCGAGCCCGACCTGGCCGAGCTGCTGTGGCAGGTCGACCTGGCCCGGCCCACGATGGAGCAGGTCGCCGCCGACCTCGGGGTGGAGTGCCTGGCCACCGCCCTGGTCGGCGGCGAGCTGGCGATCCTGGCCTGCACCGGGCGGCCGAACGGTCGTTCGGTCCCGACCCGGGTCGGGCAGCGCATCCCGTTCGTCCCGCCGCTGGGCGGGCCGTTCGTCGCCTGGGCCGGCGAGGCCGCGGTGGCGCAGTGGCTGGCCCGCGCCGCGCCGTCCGACGTGCTGCGGCACCGGGAGGTGCTGGCCCGGGTGCAGGAGCGCGGCTGGTCGCTCGGCCTGGGCAGCGCGTCGCACCGGGAGCTGGAGGTGGCGCTGGCGCTCCTGCCGCTGCGCGGGCCGCGGGAGCAGGAGTGGCAGCACGTGCGGCGGGTGGTCGACCGGCTCGGCGGGGAGTACGAGCCCGAGGATCTCGGTGCCCGCGCGACCTACCAGGTGCGCAACCTCAACGTGCCGGTCTTCGGGCCGGACGGCGACGTGGTACTGCTGCTGAGCATCTACGGGCTGCCGCACGAGTCGGCGCTGGCGGACGTGTACCGGTACCGCGACCGGATGCTGCTGGCCGCGGAGGCCGTGACCGCCGCGCTGGGCGGCCGCCGGCCCGTGGTTGCCGGGCCGGCGGCCTGACGGCTCAGCGGGGCGGCTGGTTCGACAGCCGCGAGCCGGGGAACGGCGCCAGCAGCCCCTCCTGCCACGGCCCGGTGAGGAACTCCCGGGCCGTGCGCCGCCACTTCAGGAGCCGCTCGTCGCCCGGCACCTCGTCGTCGAGGCCGAGCGTCGCGTCGTACGCCCGCTGTACCGCCAGATGCGAGTCCATGTCGGTGCCCCAGAACGTGACGACCTCGGAGTCGCTGAGCAGCACCTCGTACAGCCCGACCAGGCGGTGGTTGTAGTCGGCCAGGATCGGGGCCCGCTGCTCACGCACCGCGGCGAGGTAGTCCAGGGCCGCGCCGGGCCGCACGGTCGCCACGTCGTAGAGGAAGAACGGCGCGGTGTACCCCTCGGCGCGCAGCGCCTGGAGGTCCGGCGTGCCGGGCACCCCGCCCATCGGGCGGGAGTACGCGTGGTGGCGCATGCCGTCGATGTTCGACAGGAACAGCCGCGGGTCGACGTTGTCGTAGATGTCGAGCATCTGCCGCCAGCCGCCGTCCCAGCCGCCGATGCAGTCCCACAGCGTCACGGCCTTGAACTGCACGTGCCCGGTGATGCCGACGGCGTAGAACGCGCCGACCAGGTCGATGTCGTGGGAGCGGACCGACATGCCGCTGGTGAGCTCGGGGTCGCCGGTCGAGCGGTCCTCGTCGGCCCGCTTGTAGCCGGTCAGCCAGCTCAGGTAGTCGAGCGGGCGCTGTGAGTGCATGGGATGGAAATAGACCTCTTCGAGCAGGTAGATACCCCGGGGCACGGCGGTTCCCTCCTTGACCTAGCGCTTGATTGGCCCAATCTAAAGTGCTGGAAATTCAGGGTCAACGCCCAACCAAGCGTTTGGTAGGATCGCCGCATGCGGTTCGGCGTCAACCTCGGTCTGCTGCACCCCGCCGTCTGGAGCGACGTCGCCGTCGCCGCCGACGAGCTCGGCTTCGAGTCGGTCTGGATCCCCGAGCACCTCGTCTTCACCACCGACATGGCCGACTCGGCGTACCCGGGCGCGGCCGACGGCGCCCCGCCTGTGCCGCCGGACACCCCGCTGTTCGACGCGCCGACGTTCCTGGCCGCCATCGCCGCCCGGACCCACCGGATCAAGCTCGGCACGTACGTCTACCTGTTCGGCCTGCGCCATCCGCTCATCGCGGCCCGCGCGTTCGGTACCCTCGACTGGATCTCCGGCGGCCGGGCCCTGGTCGGGGTCGGCGCGGGCTGGCTCGCCGCCGAATGGCGGGCCGTGGAGCTGGAGTTCGGCAGCCGCGGCAAGCGCCTCGACGAGGCGATCGAGGTGGCCAAGCGGCTGTGGACCGAGCCGGTCGTCGACCACCACGGGCGCTTCTACTCGTTCGACGACGTCGTCTTCGCGCCGAAGCCGGTCGCGCAGCCGCACCCGCCGCTGCTCGCCGGCGGCGAGGGACCCGCGTCGCTGCGCCGGGCGGTCCGGCTGTGCGACGGCTGGATCAGCATGCCGCACACGCTGTCGAGCGCGAGCCCGCAGGTGCATGCGCTCCACAAGCTGCTGGAGTCGGAAGGGCGCGATCCGGCCGGGTTCCAGACCACGGTCAGCGCGTTCGAGGCCCCGCCGTCGGAGATTGAGCACTTCGCCGCCCTGGGCGTGCACCGCCTGATCGTCCGCCCGGCCGTCCGCTCGCGGGACGCGGTGGCGCAGCTGACCGAGTTCGCCGACCGGTACGGGGTCGTCCGATGATGGACCCGGAGGTGCTGCCGGCGGCATTGGCCTTCGGCCGGCTCGACTTCACGAATCCCGCGGCGCTGCGGCGCGACGCCCCGGCGGGGTTGCGGGTTCACCGCCCGGAGGGCGTGACCGGCGACCTGCCCGTGGTGGTGTGGTGTCACGCGGGCGGCTTCTGCATCGGCTCGGCGGCCGAGGACGATCCGCTGTGTGCGCGGCTCGCCGCCGGCACCGGGGCGATCATCGTGGCGGTCGACTATCGGCTCGCGCCCGAGCACCCCTATCCGGCCGCGCTCGACGACGTCTGGGAGACGCTGACCTGGGTCTCCTCGGGCGGGCTGCCGGGCGCCGACCCGTCCCGGATCGCCGTGGCGGGTGCCAGCGCCGGGGCCGGCCTGGCGGCGGGGTCGGCGCTGCT
>NZ_JBEXCY010000270.1:0-14275 GCF_040605515.1 Dactylosporangium sp. NPDC005572
GTCACCGGTCCCAGCCACGGCGACGAGTTCCTGTATTACGCCACCCAGGCCGAAGTCGAGACGGCACGACGGGGCTGGCCGAACGGTGGCAGTGGCCCGGGTTACCACGTCGACGTGGTGGTCTTCACCAAGGCACATCCCGGCGGGTAGCGCCACCGAAAACGAACCGGGCTCTGGCGTGGTCGTCCGGTTCGTGCAGCCAGTCGGTGATCGCCGCGAACGGCGACGCGTCGGCCAGTACTGCGCACACGGCCACGGTGAGCAGCCCGGTGAGGGGGCATTGCACCCCATGCAGTTCACGGTGGGTCATGGATTCTGCTCAACGCGTGCAACGGCCGGTGTTGTTCACCGTCGGTGACTGGTGCCGTCACGCCCAATGCGCGGATGAGGGATGATGCCATCGGCGGGTGGGGTCTCCTCGGTGCTGCGAAGCGTCGCAACTCCATGATCACCGATGGGGCCTCACCCGCTTCGTTTACCTCCACGGAGACCTAAGTCTCCAAAGACTCCCAGCTCAGGGGCGCCGCCGACCGACTACGCAATCGCCCTGATGCCCATGGATGCAGGAAACCGCCTCGCCCGCAACCCGCGCGGGCGGCACACACTGCGTCGATCCGCACGGGCCGCGCGCACACCGGAGGCTCACTCAGCCACGGCCATTTCTCCGATATGGCTGCATCGGCCAGGCTCAACGTCGTACGCTCGCCACACGTGTCCGCGATCCGGCAGCCCTCGGCGGACGGATCGCACGGCTACCCAGGCCCGAACCGACCGGCGACCGGATCGCGGACCACCACGCTCGAACCAACTGGCGCCCAGGGCGGATCGTTTCGTAGAACGACGTGCTGGTCTCTGCTGCCCCGCCAGCCATGCGCCACTGAGCTCCACCCGGGGGCATCGAAGGCTGGATCTTAGGCCCCAGCCGGAAGGGTGCCCGCTCGTCTCGTTAGGTTGCCGCCGTGTCTGGGATTCGGCACCGCTGCGCCGCCAGAAGAGTCGAGCATGAAGCGCAACTGCGGCGAACAGTGCACGGTCAGTCCGCCTGGCACGGTGCGCGCGTACTCAATCATCAGCTCGATGGTGGTGCGGACTGCGAGCCGCAGCGCCGACACGTCGATCACCGTCGGCGGGCCCAACGCGGTGCAATCGTTGCGGAGATCTGCGACCAAGAAATGCAGCGCGAGTCGGTTGGACAGATCGCTGTCACCTGCCAGTCGTAACACTGGACCATCGCGGGTGCGCCCGCAGCAGCGCCCGTTGCCTGCTGGTTGGCCATCCAACCGCGGTACCGGATGCGCCATGCTGATCGGCCGTAGCTGTTGGTTGCTGATTGACCTCCGTGCGCATTGACAGGCAGCGGTCTCGAAGCCGTCTGTGACGATGCGGTTGACCAATAGCTCGTAGCGCGCGAGCGCATCAGCACGAGCCCTGGGGCCGGAGCACACACGACATGTCTGCGACTATCCGCAGACCTGCAAAGCCGGCGGCGCGACGGCGACGACCAGCCACTGACTGCGGTGGCACCGGCACCGCCGCAACGGAACAAGGCTGTGGCTCACTGGGTGGGAGCCATCTCGCCGACCGCATGACATGAGGTGGCATGGTCACCCACGGCGACTCCGGCCCGTCGACAGCAGCCTGGCGAGGAGGCGGTTGACACCGTGCCTTCTCGCCGCCGGCTCCTCGGGCAGCCTGTGTTCGTCGTCGGGGTCCTGCAGCGACCCGTTGCCTGGACGATTTCCGGCCGGAGCGCTACCAACGTGCAATCCCGTCACACGTTCGCTCGGCGCTAGCGATCAGTGGAGGCTGGGAGATTTCGTCATCGAGTCGCGGCGAGCGTGACCATCCGGTGCTGGCCACGTCTCGCGGCCACCAACGCGGCGGCAACGTCATGGCTTCCTCGGTGCAGGCCTGGCCGCGGCCGGTCAACGACCAGCTCGCGGTTCGTGTCGTTCCGCATCACGATCGCCGCGAGCCGAAACGCTTCTGCAAATGAACGGTCCTTCGGCCGTCCGACCTTTCGTCGATGGGCAGGGCGTGACAGCTGGCACCGGGCCTGAGACGGGGTATGTCTTCGCCTCTGGCCGGCCCGCGGTTTATGGCAGCGGGCCGTCTGCCCGGGGTGGGTAGACGGCCCGCTGTGGTTTTCGGTGTGGCCTGCTGGTTGCCGTTTGCTGGGTTGCCGTTTTGTTGGTTGTTGGTTATCGGCTGTTGGTGGTGGATGGTTCGGGGTGGGTGTGGGTGGGTTCTGTGGTGGTGTGGGGTTGGTGGGTGAGTTTTTCGCCTTCGATGTCGAGGTTGGGCAGGGTGTGGTTGAGCCAGCGGGGGAGCCACCAGGCGTTGTAGGTGAGTAGTGACATGACGGCGGGGACGATGGTCATGCGGATGATGAATGCATCGATGAGTACGCCGATTGCGAGGGCGAAGCCGATTGATTGGATGAATACTTGGTCGGTGAAGGCGAAGCCGCCGAAGACTGCGATCATGATGATTGCGGCGGCGGTGACGACGCGGGCGCCGTGGCGGAAGCCGGTGATGATGGCGTTCTGGGCGGTGGCGCCGTGGATGTAGTCCTCGCGCATTCGGGTGACGAGGAAGACTTGGTAGTCCATGGCGAGGCCGAAGAGGATGCCGATGAGTAGGACTGGTACGAGGGGTGCGATTGGTCCGGGTTCGTTGAGGCCGATGAGTGTGCCGAGCCAGCCCCATTGGAAGACGGCGACGACGGCGCCGAAGGTGGCTGCGACGCTGAGTAGGAAGCCGAGGGTTGCTTTGATGGGTACGAGGATGGAGCGGAATACCAGCATCAGTAGGAGGAAGGCGAGGCCGACGACGAGTCCGAGGTAGGGCAGGGTGGCGGCGTTGATTTTGTCGGCGACGTCGATGTTGACGGCGGTCTGTCCGGTGACGGCGACCTGGGTGCCGGTTGTGGTGTGCAGGGGGGTCATGTGTTGGCGGATCTCGGTGACGAGTTCGCTGGTGGCCTGGTCGCGGGGTCCGGAGGTGGGGATGACGGTGATGAGGGTGGTGTTGCCGTCGGGGCTGGTGACTGGTGGGCTGACCGAGGCGACCCGGTGGAGGGTTTTGATGGTGTCGGTGACCTGGGTGACTGAGGTGTTGGCATTTCTGCTGGTGGTGGTGTCGACGACGATGATGAGTGGGCCGTTGGTGCCGGCGCCGAATCCGGTGCTGATGAGGTCGTATGCCTTGCGTTGGGTGGTGTCGGCGGCGGCCATGCCGTCGTCTTGGGCGCCGAGGCGCAGGTCGCTGGCGGGCAGTGCTATGAGGGCGAGGCCGAGGACGGTGGTGATCAGGACTGGGAGCCGGTGGCGGGTGACGAATCGGGCCCAGCGTTCGCCTGCGGGTGCGGGGCCGGTGTCGGACTCGGGGTCGCGGTTGCGGCGGCCGGTGGTGATGCGGCGGGAGGCGAGTCCGAGGAGTGCGGGTAGGAGGGTGAGTGCGACGAGTACGGCGATGGCGACGGTGGCTGCGGCGGCGAGGCCCATGGAGGCCAGTACTGGGATGCCGACGACGGTGAGACCGGCCAGTGCGATGATGACGGTGAGGCCTGCGAAGACGACTGCGGAGCCGGCGGTGCCTACGGCGCGTCCGGCCGCTTCGGTCTTGTCGTTTCGTAGCGCGAGTTCGTGGCGGTAGCGGGAGACGATGAACAGCGCGTAGTCGATGCCGACGGCGATTCCGAGCATCAGTGCGAGGATGGTGCTGTTGGCGTTGATGTCGACGAAGGCGGAGGCGGCCATGAGGCCGGCCATGCCGACCAGGACGCCGAGGATCGCGGTGAGCAGGGGCAGGCCGGCGGCGACCAGCGAGCCGAATGTGACGAGTAGGACGAGTCCGGCGATGGCGATGCCGATCACCTCGGCGATGCCGGGTTCCGGTGATGAGACCAGCGCGTCCCCGCCGACCTCTACGGTGAGGCCGTTGGTCCGGCCTGCTTCGGTGGCGCTGATCAGCGCGTCGCGGTCGTCGGTGCTCAGCTCGATGCCGGGGACGGCATAGTTGACCTGGGCGAACGCGTACCGGCCGTCGGGGGAGACCGTGCCGGTCTGGAACGGGTCGGCGACGTTGGTGACCTGTGGTGCGGTTTTGAGCTTTGCGACAGTGTCCTGCACCGTCGCGTGGTGGGTGGGGTCGGTGAGTGTGCTGCCGGGTGGGGCGGCGAACACTACACGTGCGGTTGCTCCGCCCGCGTTGGCCTGGGGGAATCGCTCGGCGAGCTGGTCGATGGCCTGCTGGGCTTCGGTCCCCGGGATGGTGAACGAGTTGGACATCGTCCCGGACAGCGTGCCCGCGCCGACGCCGACCAGTGCCAGCAGCAGCACCCATAGCCCGGTTACCAACCACCGCCGGCGGTAGGAGAACTTGCCCAGTCGGTAGAGAAACGTTGCCATGAGATGCACTCCAGACAAGACGAGGGTGGTCAGTCATCCCGCGTATCTTCTGACCGGTTAGTTAGATACAAGCATCGGCGTCCCCCGCGTGTCAACTATCCGGATAGTTAAAGCTGCACTGGCATGCCACCTTCGTCCCGGCAGGGTGTTCGCGCAAGCGGTGGTCGGTGGCAGCGTGACGTGAACGACTGGACCGTGGGCGGGCTGGCGCCGAGCTGTGACTTGGGCTATAGTTACTAACTAACCTTATAGTTGATACCGCGTGGTCATCGCTTGGCCCTGCGAACGCGTCTGGTTGCGTGCCGTTCTCGTCGATACGCGTGCTGCGACCGGCCGGCTCACCGACGGAATCTTCGGCATGCGCTCCGGGTTGACGTTGTTGTAACGGCTTGAGGCAGTCCAGCGTGGTTGCCAACGTTGTGGTCGCACTCAAAAAGCCGACCCGTGCTGATCAGGCAGCGCCGCGGCAGTTGGCGCGGGAACAGCAGGGCGGCCCGCGGGTGGTGTCTGCGGCTGGTGGCGTTCAGTGAGTGCCGCGCATCCGAAACCAGCGCGCGCGGAGCAGCGCTACTACGTGAGGCTGCCGCCAGGTATGCGTGTGTGGTGTCGGCCACGACCAACCGCGCCGGCCGGGCACTCGCTGGCCGCCACCACGTACTGGCTGGTCGCCGCGCCGCGTCGCGCCGTGAAGGGCTGGTCGGGGCTTGGATGACCTTGGCGGTGCGGTGCGCATCGCCGAAGGGGCAACCCGCTTCCAGGGGAAGTGTCAGAAGAGATTCCGGTTCATCGACGCGGAGCTGACGCGGGTGCGGGTTCGCCTGCCTCGGCGCGTTGGCCTGGAACGCGGCGGCCGGGTGACGGCCAGCGCCCGCCGGTCTCCGTCGTTGTGCCGGGACTACTCGGGGCCGGCCGGATCATGTTGAGGGTGGTGTCACGGAGCCCGCGGAGCACCCGACTGAGGCTATGCTCGATGCAGCGCTGCGCGCGAAGTCGCGCTGCATTCTGCGCGCCTTCGCGCCTGTTTGGGACTGCCAGGAAGATTGGTCCGCTACGGGCGGCGATGCTGACTTCCCGATCGCCGCGCCGACATTGCTGCCCGCTGAGGCTCTACGGGACACGAAGGCGCGCGCCGGGACACGATGCGACCCGGCATCGGCAGTCCCGCCGCCTATGTAATGGGCGGTCGGCCGCTGCGCCCAGTGGGCGCCCAGCGTCGCTTCAGGTGCCTCTGGGCGCCGCGAGTCGCTCGCCACGCGTTGCCTCGCCCGGGGCGACCTTGTGCAGTTCCGCGCTCCACGTCGCCGCCATCCTCGACCGGGCAAGTCATCCAACCCACCCTCACGCCCGGTAGAGGTAGATCCGCCCTCCATGACCAACGGCGACACGGCGTGACCTGCTGGTCGACGTCGCCGCGGCGGCTACTGGAAGGCAGGGCGCTCAAACTGACGCAGGCGAAGCCAGTTGGGGTTGGTCCGGGCGCTCGCGTCGGCGGACCGAACCCTGGCCGAGGCCAAGCAGCCACTGCTCAAGGCTGGCCACCCAATAGCGCCGTAGGACAAAGCGGCTCCGTAGTCTTCCGGTGGCGGGCCGGCCGCGGAAGTCCGCAGTCTGTTCCCGGCTAGATCGAGCGCCTCTTCGGATGGCCGTACGAGGACAACGATGCAGTTGCGCTCCGGACGCACCCCGACGTGGCTCGCGTAGTCGCCGTGCAGGCCGTGCAGGCATGGTCGTTGGAGCGCCGCGAGGCAACCTGGACGCTCACCGTCCGTCGATGATGTTCTGGATCGCGGCCCCATAGATCCGGGCGAGCCTGCCAGGGTTGGCAGCCGTCAGTTCCGGGTCAGGCACCACCCACAGCGTGGTGATGAGCCCGGCGATCTGTGCCGCCACGAGCCGCGCCCGCAGCGACGCTTCGTCGCCTTCGAGGCGGCGTGATACGGGCTCGACGTACAGGTCTTCGACGGCGTTGCGCACGTGCGCGCGTACCACTTCGCTGTCTGAGGCGCGCAACAGGTGGACGAAGATCGGGCCCATTGACTCTGACCCCGACTCGAGGACATAGCGCACGATCCGTTCGCCCATCCCGTCGAGGGGTCCGGTGACGATCTGCAGAAACGGACCCTCGAGGCGCATGGTTTCGAGGAAGAGCGCTTCCTTCGAGCCGAAATGCCGGATCACGAGGGCGGGGTCCACGCCTGCCTGTGCGGCGATCGCGCGCACGCCGGTCGCGGCGTAGCCGGATGCTGCGAACAGTTCGGTGGCGGCCTGCCGGATTGCCTCCTTCGGCGTCTTGGAACGCTCGTTGGTCTTGGTGGGGTCCATCTTGCCCTCGGTTCCTTCCCTGGCTCGCGGTTGTGTGAGCGCACCATCCTCGCACGTTGTCAACGCCGTTGACAACGTGACGGTCAACAGCGTTGACAAACATGGGTCAACAACGTTGACAATCGTGTGTGGTAATCCGACCGTCTCGGGGGAGCTCGCATGACGTACGCCATTGGTGTCGGTGCGGTGCGTGCCAACGGCCACGACTCGCCTCTGGCCGCCTTGCCGAAGCGGGTGCGGGCAATCGCCCGTGGCGGATCCATGTGATGGGCCGCAGCGGCTGGGCCGCGCCGAGGACCGTCAGAACTTGTGATGGCGGCTGGGTGCAGCCTCGCGGCAGTTGCCAGGCGCACAGTCATCAGGTTCGTCGTACTGCCGATTGCAGGGTCTGAGATAGCCCCGTCGGGCGCTGACAGGAAGGGAACGGGTAAATGAGGTTGCAGAACAAGATTGCCTACATCACCGGAGCTGGCAACGGGATCGGGGAGGCAACCGCGGAAGCTATGGCGCGGGAAGGTGCCGCGGTCGCCGTCGTCGACTTGGACAGGGATGCTGCGGCTTTGGTTGCTGACCGGTTGTGCGCCGCGGGCGCTCGGGCCATCGCGCTGGCGGTCGACGTCAGTGACCCGGAAGCGGTCAGGACTAGCATTGGCCAGGTCGTCGATGAATTCGGTCGACTCGACATCCTGCATCTGAACGCTGCGGCGGGCGTCCCCGGCGACACCAACGCCGTGAACAACGATCTTGACGTCTGGGAGCGGCTGTTCCGCGTCAACGTCATGGGTGTGGTCCATGGCATCAAGTACGGGGTTCCCAGGATGATCGAGGCCGGTGGTGGCAGTGTCATCATCACGTCGTCGATGGGCGGCCAGGCCGGTGACCTCAACAGAGCCGCCTACGGTTCACTGAAGGCCGCGGTGACCGCGCTCACTCGATACTTGTCCGTGTCCCATGGCCGGTCCGGGATCAACGCGAATGCCATCTTGCCGGGCCTCGTGCTGTCGCCGACGGCAGCGGCTCAGTTCCCGGCATCGCTTGCCGCGGCAGTCACCAAGCATCAGACGACCGATCGGTTGACGCAGCCGTCCGATGTCGCGAACCTCGCAGTGTTCCTCGCGTCGGATGAGGCCATCGCGATTCGCGGCCAGGCCATCGCTATCGACGCGGGCGGCTCCGCACAAGGCGGGGCCACCCCGACCTTGGCCGACGCGGTGGCTGCACTCGTGGTATCCACGTGAGTTGATCATTGCCGTTGGCTTGATCGCCGGCGGATCGGCGTGGTAGTCCGGGACGATCCTTTGTCGTCAGTCCACATGGAACAGGGGGCCACCGGCGAAGGTCGGTGGCCCCCTGTTTCCTTGACCGGCTCTATATATGCAGGTCACTGACCGGTCTCCGTGACTGTTGACCCCCGGCGTGACGAAGCGTCGGCAGGGTGGCGAGCCTGGTGAATCTGCGGCCGGACTGTCGGCGCTGCTGTATTGACGGCTTACGGCGCTGATGGCACACTTCTGAGAACGATGTGACACACTAGACACACAACTTGTAGCACTGTGACACGCCCATGCCTGCTGTGGTCGAGCGTGGAGTCGGGTCGCGACAAGCTTGAGGCGTCGGTCATCCGGCATGTGCCGTGAGGGGCGCGCCATCCGCGCGGATACGCCCTAGATAAGGGAGTTCAGGCATGTCGTTGTCGAGTCGTTCCGACGAATGGTTCCGCGGGCCGACCCGCCACCGGCGAGGCGCGGGACGTTTTTTCTGGCGTCCGGTCGCCGCGGGCGAGAACACCGTGACGCCCGTGGCCGACGTTCCATCCAGGCAACGGGCAGGGTGTTCCCGATGACCGGGAACACCCGAGCCAAACGACCGAAACGTGTTCGGAGGGTGGACCCTGACCGGACATCAGCAGCGAGGGAGCCCGTCGGCGTGGTGGAACCGGCCCGTGTGAAACCTGTTTCTCCAGTTCATCGTGCGCTAGTGGGTGCCACCACCGTCCTCGTCGAGAAAATCGAGCCGGAGTTCGATCAGCCGCAGCGTAACGTCCGGCCAGGGGTGCTGGTGTGGACCATCCGTGTCGGACTGGTGATGCTGCTGTTTGGCGGATGGCAGATCGCCGCCGGATCGAGTCAGGCGATCGAGATCGTGATCTCGCGGCCGAGCGCAGTCGGCACAACGTTGGCTCGGGAGTTCGGCAGCGGCGGGGCCTGGTGGGGCGCTCTGGCGATCACGCTGCGCGAGTCAGCCCTCGGCTTTGTACTAGGCCTCGCATCGGCGGTTGCTCTGTTGGTACTGACCGCACCGCTCTGGTGGGTCGCCCGCTTCATCGGCCCCTTCGTGGCCGCCGCGAATGCGCTCCCCATCGTCATCATGGCTCCGCTGTTTATCGTGTGGTTCGGGATCAGCCTGCAGTCGAAGGTCTACTTCGTGGCGGTCGCCATCTTCTTCATCCTGTACTACGGGCTGTTCACCGGCATCCGATCGATCGATCCGGGCCTCGTGGACAACGCTCGTGTCCTTGGGGCGCGACGCCTGCAGCTCGTCCGTCAGATCTATGCGCCGGCGGCGTTGACCTGGACGATCGCCGGCCTCCGGCTGAGCTCGGCGTGGTCGTTGCTCGCCGCGGTCGTTGCCGAATATCTCGGGTCGAACGCTGGTATCGGCTACGAGATCGCTACGGCGCAACAGAACCTGGAAGTCAGTGTGGTCATCGCGGGGATCCTCGCCGTGGCGACGGTGGCGGTGATCCTCGACCGTGCGCTTATCCGATTGGAACAGCGCTTCTCTAGGTGGCGGGTGTTCTGATCATGCGCGGAGTCAAGCTCGTACTGGCCATCGGTCAGGTGGCGGTCGTCGTCGGCGCGATAGCGCTGTGGCAGTGGCTGAGCGACGCCAAGGTAATCAACACGTACCTTCTCGGCCAGCCGAACTTGATAGCTCGCCAGCTACACGGGTGGTTCACTACCGGCACCCTCTGGACTGATGTCGGCGCGACGCTCCTTGTCCTAGTCGTCGGGTACACGGCTGGGCTGACCCTTGGTGCGGTGCTGGGCGCCGCGCTGGGCTTGTCTCCGTTCATCCGCGCGGTGCTTGAGCCGTTCGTCGTGTTCTTCAACGGGATGCCCAGACTCTTGCTCTACCCGCTGCTCCTCGTCGTTATCGGCATCGGCACGCCGGCGCGCATCGTTCTGGTTGTAGCGGCGGTCTTCGTTATCGTGGCAGTCTCCATCGCCGCGGGGCTGTCCGAGATCCCAATAGATCTCCTGCACAACATGCTTCTAGCTGGCGCGAGCAAACTCGACCTCGCTCGTCACGTCTACCTGCCTTCGCTGACAATCTGGATCTTGAGTACCGCTCGGACGACGATCGGCATCGCACTCTCGGCGACGCTGCTCGGCGAATTTGTAGGAGCAACCAAAGGAATCGGATACCAGGCAGTGCAAGGACAGGCGAACCTCGATGTGAACCAGATTTGGGCGGCCATCACGTTGGTCGTCGCGGTAGCGCTCGTCTTCTATGTCATTGTCGGCAGCGTGGAACGCCGTGCAACCAAGTGGCTGCCCACCCGCTAGCAGTACAGGACACACAATGACCCATCTAACGACATCGCCTGCGATTCAACTATCTGCGGTGAAGCGCGCCTTCAAGACCGAAAAGGGCCACTACATCGCCTTGGACGGCGTGGACCTGACCGTCCGCGCTGGGGAGTTCGTCTCCGTGGTCGGTCCGTCTGGCTGCGGGAAGTCTACGCTCCTTGGACTCATCTCTGGCCTCGCCCGACCACAGAGCGGCAAGGTTGAGATCTTTGGACGCAGGGTTGCCGGTGTACGAAAGGACGTCGGCTTCATCTTCCAGAAGGACGCACTGCTGCCGTGGCGCACTGCCCTTCAGAACGTCATGCTCCCGCTCCGTTTTCGTCGCGTTCCTGCCCGGGAGGCCGAGGAGCGCGGTCGCGCCTGGCTTGGACGCGTCGGCCTCGCGAAGTTCGCGTCGTACTACCCGCACCAACTGTCAGGCGGCATGCGCAAGCGGGTTTCGATTGCGGCCACGCTGGTCTACGAACCCGACGTCCTCTTGCTCGACGAGCCGTTCAGCGCGCTCGACGTCCAGACCCGTGCATTGATGGAGAACGACCTGCTGGATCTGTGGAGTCTGAACCGACCGACGGTCCTGTTCATCACGCACGACCTCGAAGAGGCAGTCGGACTCTCAGATCGCGTGGTTGTCATGTCCGCAGGGCCTGGTCGGATGATCGGTGAGCACGAGATCCCCCTTGCCCGTCCCAGAGATCTGCTGGAGGTCCGGTTCGACCCCGCTTTCACCGAGCTGCATCACCAGATCTGGGAACAACTGCGCGATGAAGTTGGTCGCGCCCAAAACCCATCGATGCTGACGCAACCGATCAGCTGACCTGGCGTATCACTGCGGAGCAACGCATCTGGCGTGGCTCCGCCAGACGAGTGCGCATTTCACCAGTGGGAGGGTGTACAGCAGATGACATTTCGACTGATCTGGCGGGCACTGGCGGCCACGCTGGGCGGCACCGTAGCCGTCTACGGAGTCGCAGCCTGCGGCACCTCGTCCGGCGACCAGCCGTCGTCCGGATCCAGCGGCGGGACGATTCGCTGGGCGGCAGCCGGCGGTTACAACTCGTCATACGCACCTCTGCTCGTCGCCCAGGGGCAGGGGCTGTTCTCCAAACAGAACGTGCAAGTGGAGCTGAACACGTTCGCCACCGGCTCCTCCGCCCTCGCGGCACTGATCGGTGGCTCGGCTGACGTTGCCTCCATCAGCGGGCTCGATATGCTCCGATCCGCACAGAAGCAGAACGGTGTTGTTGCCGTCTACACCCCGTTCGACTCCGCTGCGAGCTCGATCATCGCTCGGAAGGAGTTGCAAGCGACATACGGCACCGACATCGCTAAGTTCAAGGATGCCAAGTGGGGCTATGCCGCCGAAGGCACCTCTTCCACCTACTACCTCAAGACGTTGGCCGAGAAGTCCGGTCTAAATTGGGACCGTCTCGGCCGCAACGCGCTCGGCACCCAGTCAGCGATCCTCGCCTCACTGACCGCCGGCAAGGTGGACATCGTGTCCACGGACCTGACGACCGCCTCCAAGGCGATCCAGCAGGGCGTGGGATATCTGGTGTTGAACACCAACGACCCCGATGCGACAACACCGTACTGGGGAAAACAGTTCGGATCGGTGTTCGCTACCACGAAGTCCTTCCTCCAGAAGCGCCCCGACCTGATCCAAGGCTTCGTGGCCGGTTTGGTGGACGGTCAGCACATGCTGCAACAGAACATCGGCGACGCCTCACGCATGCTTGCGCTCTTCACACCTGAGGTGCAGACGGAATTCAAGGCGACATGGGACCAACAGTGGAAGCTGACCGCGCCTGCGTTCGACGGCGTGGACGGCACCCTGACGGATGAGATGCTGACCAGCGAACTCGCGTGGGCCACGTCCTGCGGTGCACTGCCACCCGGCACCACCTTGCCCCCGTCCTCTGAGTTCGCGGACAACTCCTTCGTCGAGAGGGCATTCAGCACACTCGGGTACGCCAAGCCAACCCCGGGGGCTACCCCGTCCGCATAGGAGCCTCATCAGCGGTCCGGGTACTCGCAGTGCGTCTGGAACGCGCTGCGAGCACCCGGACGAGGTCACGTGTCGTGGCCGCCGTCGTGTGCCTCAGTCCTCGGAAGGCAGCGTTGTCAATGTTCCACCGTCGACCAGCAGGTCAGTCCCGGTGATGTACGACGCAACCGAGGAGCTAAGGAATGCGACAGCCGCTGCGATGTCGTCGGGTGTGCCGACTCGGGCGATCGGCTGGTTGGCGATCATCGCTCGCATCTCGTCACCGTGCGGGCCGGCGAACTCGTGCTGGCTCATCTGCGTGTGCACGATGCCGGGGCTTACGCTGTTGATCCGCGCACCCCGTGCACCGAAGGCCGCTGCCGCCTCACGAACCCTCAACTGGACGCCGCGCTTGGCGATGGCGTACGCGCGGCTGCCATCCGTGGAGCTCAAGTCGAGCTGTTCGCCAGCGAGCAACTGGTCGGCCGGCGCGATGGCAAGGAACTGCTCGAGCTGGTCCGGCAGGCGGTGCCTGTGGCCAGCGACGCTGGCGATACAGGTGACTACGGTGCCCGCCTCAGCGACGTCGAGGAAGGCGTCAATGACATACGCGGTTCCGACCAGGTCGATCACATAGATGCGTTCCACCGACGCCTGGTTGGGCGAAACACCCGCGGTGTGCACGACCGCATCGATATGGCCGCGCGCCCTCGACGCCTTTGCGAGCGAGCGCACGCTCTCCGCATCGGCGACGTCAACGACGACTGAGTTGACGGTGTGTCCTGCGTCCTGTAAGTCCCGTGCCGCTGCCGCGAGCCTCGCGGTGGAGGAGTCGGCCAAGACGATCTGTCTGCCAGATCCCATCCGTCGTGCCGCCGCGAGCCCCATACCGCCCGTACCGATGACCACCAGCACGGGAGGTTCTGATGTGTCCACTCTGCCTCCTCCTGTGGTCGGCCTCATAGGCCGAACGCCGCGGCCGACCATCCTCGACGCTGCCGTTTGCTACAACGAATCCGCACATGTACCGCTGCCGCAGATCTCTCGTGCGCCCACATATGACCTGCGCGGTCAGAGGTCGTCGCGAGCACCTAGAGCAGATCGACGGGCTTGGGCCGACGAGTTCGGCGGCGATGCGGCGGTCGACACGTGCCTGAATCTGCGCATGGTGGCGCACGTTGATCGCGGTGCGTACCCGTCTCGGGAACCGCACTCGCCGAATCTGAACCTCCTCGCCGGCCTGGACCGCTTGGCCGACCTGGGCGGATCGATCGGAGACTTCCTGATGGGTCAGGTAACTCGGGAGATCCTGAGCCAGCTCCTCCGACACAGACGGGCTCCCTATTGCCTCCGTCATACAGACCCTGATCGCATGTCACGGTATCACTAAATTAGTGTAATTGTGCAACAGGGGCCGTACGCAGGCAACCTCGTCGGCCGAGGGTGCACCCCTTCGTAGAGCCGGAGTATGGCGAGCCCACAGATCGGCGTCGGAAGCCGGCAAGGAGCCGAGGACAATTCCGCGAGGCTGGAGTGCAAGGGATCATGCTGCTCGCCGCCGAGTGGCGAAGTGACCACCGCACGGATCGTCTATGCCCAGGCCTCGACCAAGCCGTCGTCGTGCGCGTCTTTGATGACTAGGACACTGAGCCATTCCGCGCAAGGACGTGATTACCGAGTGCTGTTATGTGGTTCGGGCGTGGTCGAAGTGCAGGATTGCGAGGGCGGCGGCGACGATCATCCCGATGCGCCAGGGGTTGAGGCTGATGTTGCGCAGGGCGCGGAATGTCATCTTCAGCAGGGCGTTGGCTCGCTCGCCGATGGCGCGGATGCCGTTGTGGGCCTTGTTGAACTGCTGCTGGATGGGTGTGAGGTCGGCGTCCTTGGGTTTCTTGAACGCCACGGTGATGGTGTCGGCTTCGCCCTCGTAGCCGAGGTCTCCCAGGGTCCGCAGGTCATCGATA
>NZ_JBEXCY010000271.1:0-14218 GCF_040605515.1 Dactylosporangium sp. NPDC005572
CTCGTCGGCGACCCGCCGCTCGCCGACGCGGGCGGCGAGCAGGGCCCGGGCGTCGGCGGGGCCGATCACGTCGAGGGTGACGGCGTGGGCGCCGTCGGCGGCGAGCAGGTCGCGCAGCTGGTCGCGGCTGGTGACAATGGTGGCGCAGCCGGGGGCGCCGGGCAGCAGCGGGCGGACCTGCGTGGCGTCGCGGGCGTCGTCGAGGACGACGAGCATCCGCCGGCCGGCCAGCAGCGACCGGTACAGCCCGGCCCGCGCGGCGACGCCGGCCGGCATCCGGTCGGGGGTGACGCCGAGCGCGTCGAGCAGCCCGTGCAGCGCGTCGGCGGGGTCGGTCGCCGGGCCGGCCGGGTCGAAGCCGCGCAGGTCGGCGTGGAGCTGCCCGTCGGGGTACCGCCCGGCGAGGGCGTGCCCGACGTGCAGGGCGAGGCTCGACTTGCCCACGCCCGGCGGGCCGGTGACGACCAGCACGGCGCCGCCGGGGCCGAGCCGGCGGCGGGCCTCGGCGGCCTCGGGCTCCCGGCCGACGAGCGTCACGGCCGCCGGCGGGAGCATCAGCGGTACCGCTGCAGCCACTGACCGACGCAGGACCCGCTGCTGCAGGTCGAGCAGCCACGCCGCGTCGAGGCCGCGCGCGTGCAGGACCTCGATGCCCTCCCGGCAGGCCTCGGCGGCGGCGTCGATCCGCCCGGCGGCGTAGCGGGCCAGGACCAGGTCACGGCGGGCCTCCTCGTCGTACGGGTCCTCGGCCACCACCCCGGCGAGCAGGTCGGCCGCGTCCCGCGGCGGGAGGGTCGCGGCGTGCCCGCGCACGGCCCGGCGCCGCAGCCCTTCGAGGCGCTCGGCCTCGGGCCGCACGTGCGGGCGGTCGCCGAGCCCGGCGTAGGCGGGGCCGCGCCAGAGGTCGAGGGCGTCGGCGAAGCGGCCCTCGGCGTGGGCGTCGGCGAACCGCTGCGCGTCGACGGCCTCCATGGCGAGGCCGAGCCGGTACAGGCCGGGGCCGGCGGTGGCGACCGCGGCCCGCCCGAGGGCCCGGCGCAGATGGGCGACGTGGCTGCGCAGCGTCGCTGCGGTCGCCGGCGGCCCGCCGGGGTGGAGGAGCTCGGCGAGCCGCGCGGCGGGCACCGGCCGGCCGGCGGCGAGGACGAGGGCGCAGAGCAGGTCGGTGAGGCGCGGCCCGAGCCGGACCGGGCGCCCGTCGACGGCCACCTCGACCGGTCCCAGCACCCGGATCTCGACCGGCGAATCCCCCCGCGCGTCCACGCGGGGGGATTCTAGGTCAGAACGGCAGGGAATTGATGGATGCGCCGATGACGATGCGTTGCCCGGCGTGTTCGGTGCAGGTCCACAGCAGGTCCTCGGTGCCGCCCCAGTACGACAGGCTCTCGGCGCCGATGACCCAGCCGGCCTTGCGGACCGCGCCGCCGGAGATCGACGGGTCCCAGCGGCGCAGCACGCCGGGCTGCGAGCCGTTGCTGCTGGCGAAGTACCAGGTACCGTACCGCGACGCGACGCCCTGCATCTTCTGGATGTTCGTGCTGAGCGCCTCGCTCGCCGTGCCCGTCGCGGGCAGCCGGGTGGACGAGTTGAGGTCCCAGCGCACGACCCGCGGGTGGAGCCGGTTGCTGCTGCCGGGCTCGTCGGTCTGCGGCAGGTCGTCGTCCGGGGTGGCGAACTCCGACACGACGAAGCTGTCCGGGACGGTGCTGCGGTCCAGGGAGATGGTGGAGATGCGCAGGTAGCTGCTGGTGGAGGCGAGCCGCACCCAGCCGACCTGCGGCACGATGTAGGCGTAGCCGCTGGCGCAGTAGCGGTAGCCGCCGTAGGAGCCGTCCCAGTACCGGCCGGTGCTGGTCGCGCAGAACCCGGTCGTGTCGGCGGAGTAGATGTGGCGCGTGTCGAAGATGCGGAAGCCCTTGTTGGTGCTGTCGGCGACCCAGAGGAGGTCGCCGTACCACATGAGGCCGCCCGCATGCGTGTCGGCGTTCTTGTAGCGGTACGTGGTGTTGGTGGGTTCGACGAAGAGCAGATGCCGGTAGGTGTCGGCCCAGTCGGCGTCCCAGTCGACGAGCGACAGGCGGCTCTGCCCGGAGCGGTACCAGCTGACCCCGACCACCTGGTGGCCGTCGTACTCGTTGGCGCCGAGCGCGTCGCGGGTGGTCGTGATGCCCTGCGGGATCCAGGATCCGCCGTTGTCGTCGCTGCTGGTGCCGCTGCCGTCCCAGCAGAAGCCGACGACGCTGGTGGCGACCGCGCCGTAGACCTCGGGCGCGCAGGTGAGCACGCCCCGGTCCCGGTTGGCGTGCTGCATGACCCAGTCGACGGTGCGCCGCTTGGCCGACAGCTCGCCGCTGATCAGGTTGAGCCCGGCGGTGAGGCTGGACATGTCGGTGGTGAGGCGGAAGCCCGAGGCCCCGGTCGTGACGACGGTGCTGGCCGGGTCGGCGCTCGCCGCCGCCGGCGCCGCCGTGGCCGCCAGGACGGCCACACCCCCGATCGGCGCCGCGACGGCCAGAGCCAGGACCCGTGTGATGATGGCTCGGAAGGACATGCCGGCAGCATCCCGGCCCGCTGTGGAAACCGCGTGGAAGCGGGTGGCCCGTGGCGATCGGAGCGCGGCCGCAGCGGTACCGTGGCCGCGTGTTCGGACGCAATGACGAACGGATCGACGCGTTGGAGCGCCGGCTCGCGGCCGCCGAGGCGCGGCTGGCGCAGGCGGCCGCGCTGCTCGACGACACCGCGCGGGTCGAGCGGATGGCCGCGCAGGCGGAGCGGATGGCCGAGGCCGTGCGGCGCACCGTCGCGGCCGCGGCGGACCTGGCCGGGACGGCGGTGCAGCCGCGCTGGTCGCCCGAGGTGGGCAAGGTGTACCGCAGCGACGGCTACGGCTTCCTCGCGGTGTGCTTCACCGGCGGCCGCACCGACGACCTCACCATCCTCGCCGGGCCCGACGACCCGCCGAGCGAGCGGGCCGCGGAGGCCGACACGAAGCACGACCTCAACAGCTTCGCCGCGGCCGTCCTGCGCCCCGGCGAGTACTGGATGATCGACGCCCGCCCGGGCCACGGCTACCTGATCACCTACACGCCGCTGTTCTGAGGGTGCCGGTTGCGGAACGCGGCGCGGTACGCGTGCGGGGCGGTGCCCACGACCCGCTTGAACCGCTCCCGGAACGCGGTCGGCGACCCGAAGCCGACGTCGCCGGCGAGCAGCTCCACCGGCCGGTCGGTGGTCTCCAGCAGGTGCTGGGCCCGGCGGATGCGGGCGAGCAGCAGCCACTGCAGCGGCGTCGTCCCGGTCTGCTCGCGGAACCGGCGGTTCAGCGTGCGGACGCTCATCCCGGCCCGCCCGGCCAGCTCGCCGAGCGTGAGGTCGGCGTCGGTGTTCTCCTGCAGCCAGCGCAGCAGCGGCTCCAGGGTGGCGCCGCGCGGCGCCGGCGGCTGCTCCGGCACGACGAACTGGGCCTGGCCGCCCTCCCGTTCGAGCGGCATCACCGACAGCCGGGCCGCGTTCGCCGCGACCGCCGAGCCGTGGTCGCGCCGGATCAGGTGCAGGCACAGGTCGAGCCCGGCGGCCGCGCCGGCCGAGGTGAGGAACTGGCCGTTGTCGACGTACAGCACGTCCGGGTCGACGTCGACCGCCGGCCGTTGCGCGGCGAGCGCTGGCGCCGCGAGCCAGTGGGTGGTGGCGCGCAGCCCGTCGAGCAGCCCGGTCGCGGCGAGGATGAACGCGCCGGAGCAGATGGACGCGATGCGGGTGCCGCCGGCGGCGGCCTTGCGCAGGTGCCGCAGCACGTCCTCGGGCAGCGGCACGGTGGGGTCGGCGGTGCCCGGCAGGATGATCGTGTCGGCGTCGAGCAGCGTGTCGAGCCCCCAGGGGGCGTGCAGCGTGAACGTCCCGGCGTCGACGGTGCCGGCGGCGGCGCAGATCCGCACCTCGTAGGGCACGCTGCCGTCGGCGAGCCGCACCCGGGTGAACACCTCGATCGGCGTGGCGAGGTCGAACGGGATGACCCGGTCGAGGGCGAGGACGGCGACGACGTGCATGGCGCCACTCTAGTGGCCAGAATCCGTCGGACCCCGGCAATCCTGCCACTGCCCGGCCGCCGCCGTTGCCAATAGCGTCGATCGCGTGACCGAACTCCTGCTCAGCCTGCACGTCCTGGCCGCGATCGTGGCGGTCGGCCCGGTGACGGTAGCGGCCAGCATGTTCCCCGCCGCGACCGGCGAGCGCGCCGCGCTGCTGCACCGCATCTGCCGCGTCTACGCCCGGCTGGGCCTGACCGTGCCGGTCCTCGGCCTGGCGGCCGCGGTGAGCCTGGGCGTCCTGGGCGACGCGTGGCTCGTCGCGTCGATCGCGCTGACGGCCGTCGCGGCCGGGCTGCTGGTCCTGGCGATCCTGCCGGGCCAGCGCCGCGCCCTGGCCGGCGCGCCGGTCCGCCTCGGCATGCGCACGGGCGTGTTCAACCTGCTGTGGGCCACGGTCGTCGTCCTGATGATCGTCCGCCCCGGCTCGACGACGGGTGCCTGAGCGCCCGGTCAGGCGGCTGCGGCGCCGCGGGTGGGGCGGCGGGTCAGGACCTGGGGCCCGGCGGCCGTGACGGCGACGGTGTGCTCGGAGTGGGCGGTGCGGGAGCCGTCGGCGGAGCGGATCGTCCAGCCGTCCCGGTCGTACCTGATCTTGTCGGTGGAGCGGCAGAACCAGGGCTCGATGGCGATGGTGAGGCCGGGTTCGAGGCGCATGCCGCGCCGCGCGCGGCCGCTGTTGGCGACGTGCGGGGCCTCGTGCATGGTGCGGCCGATGCCGTGGCCGCCGAACTCGCCGTTGACGCGGTAGCCGTAGGAGTGGGCGACCTCGCCGATCGCGGCGGAGACGTCGCCGAGGCGGCCGCCGGGCTGGGCGGCGGCGATCCCGGCCGCCAGGGCGACCTCGGTGGCCTCGATCAGCTGCAGGTCGGCCGGGTCGGGGGTGCCGACGACGACGGAGAGCGCGGAGTCGGCGACCCAGCCGTCGATGCCGGCCGCCATGTCGATGCTGAGCAGGTCGCCGTCGCGCAGCACGTAGTCGTGCGGCAGGCCGTGCAGCACCGCGTCGTTCACCGACAGGCACAGCACGTTGCGGAACGGGCCGCGGCCGAACGACGGGGCGTAGTCCCAGTAGCAGGACTCGGCGCCGCGTTCCTTGATCCGGCGGCGGGCGTGGTGCTCGAGGTCCATCAGGTTGACCCCGACCGCGGCGACGCCGCCCAGCTCGGCGAGCAGCTCGCCGACGAACCGGCCGGCCACCGCCATCCGGCCGATCTCCTCGGCGGACTTGAGCTCGATCACGACAGCGTCCCCTTCCGTGTGCGGTATTTTTATACCACGATTTTTATACCACGCCGGGTCGGGGGCGCTCCGGCGGAGATCGCCACGGGCCGCGCGGGCGGGCCGCGGCCTACGCCGAGGGCTGCTCCAGGGCGGCGCCGATCTCGACGATCGCCCGCTCGACCCGCGCCCGGACCGGGCCGGCCATCGCGTGGGGCAGGACGTCGGTCAGCCAGACCAGGCGGCTGCCCGCCGGGTGGTCGAAGACCTGGAACGAGGCGTGGTGGTACGTCAGCGGGAGGCGCTGGCCCTCCACCACCGCGTAGGCGAGGCGGCGCAGGTCGTGGTCCGTGGCCAGGATCAGCTCCCGGACCTGCGCACCGTCCGGCATGGTCAGGATGCGCGCGTCGCCGTCGATCCGGGCGTCGGCGACCCGGCCGGGCAGCAGCCGGCGGTGCACCGCGCCGACGTCCGCGACGGCCTCCCACACCAGCGCGGCCGGGACGGCGACGACCACCTCGACGCATACCGTAGCCACGCACCCCATCCTAGGGTGGGACCCATGACGAGCATCCGGGCCGCGGGCCCGGCCGACGGCCGCGGGATCGCGGAGGTCCAGCGCACCACCTGGGCCGCGACCTACGGCGCGTGGATCCCCGACGTCGTGGCCGCCTACGACGTGGACGCGTCGGCGGCGAACTGGGCCGGGACCGCCGCCCGGACCGACCGGCACGTCACCGTGGCGGTCGACGGCGACCGCGTGATCGGCTTCTGCGCGAGCGGCCCCGACGAGGACCGGCCGGCGCTGGGCGCGATCCACGCCGTCTACATCCTCCCCGAGGCGCACGGCCGCGGCACCGGCGGCCGGCTCGTCGCCGACGCCCTGGCCTGGCTCGCCGGGCGCGGCCACACCGAGTGCGTGCTGTGGGTCGCCGCCCCCAACACGCGGTCGCGCCGCTTCTACGAGCACGCCGGCTTCACCCTCGACGAGGGCGAGGGCGCCACCGACACGTGGCGCGGCCTGCCGGTGGTCCGCTACCGCCGCCCCTGCTAGCGATCCTGCTAGCGGTCCTGCTAGCGGTACAGCGTGGCGACCGCGGCGATGTCGGCGTCGCGCAGGCCCGACGACGCCGCCTGTTCGTAGCGGTCGTGGACCGCCTCGGCCGCCGGCAGGTCGACGTCGGCGCGGCGGGCGACCGCCAGGGCCAGGCCCGCGTCCTTGGCGCCGAGGGCGGTGCTCCACCAGGTGTCCTGCGGGCCCGTCAGCACGTCCTCGAACCGGCTGCGGACCCCCGGCGGGAGGACCGGGCTGGCGCCGAGGAGCTCGCGCAGCTCGTCGTCGCGGAGGCCCCCGGCCCGGCCGACCGCGAACGACTCGGCCAGGGCGACGACCTCCGACAGCAGCATGAGGTTCGTCGTCAGCTTCGCGGTCAAAGCCAGGGACGGGGAGTCGTACCGCCGGATCGAGCCGGCCAGGGACGTCATCACCGGCGCCAGGCGATCCAGCGCGGTGGACGGTCCCCCGGCGAGCAGGATCGCGTGGCCGCCGGTCACCGCCGCGGGGCTGCCGATGAGCGGCATCGCGGCGAACCGGCCGGAGAACGCGGCGGCCAGCGCCGACCCGCACTCCGGCGACACGGTCGAGCAGTCGACGTACACGGTCGCGTCACCGATCACCGGGCGGATCTCCCCCAGCGCCACCGCGGTGACCGCCGCGTCGTCGGAGAGCATGGTGACGACGACGTCCGCGCCGGCGACGGCCTCCGCGATCGTGAGCGCCTCGCGGCCGCCGGCGGCCAGCACCTCCCCGGCCCGACCCGGCGTGCGGTTCCACACCCGCACCCGGTGACCGCCGCCGAGCAGCCGCCCGGCGATCGCCCGTCCCATCCGTCCCATCCCGAGCACCGCGACGTCCATGCGCCCTCGCTGCCCGCCCGCGGCCCCGCCAAACCTCGGAGCCGGCCGCCCCGGAGGGCGAACCGCGGCGCCTCGCTATCCGGTCCGCGCGGCGCCGGTGGTCGCGGCTCCGGCTCAGTGCTGCTCAGTGCTGCACGAGGCGGTTGCGCAGCACGATGGTGCGGGCCGGCTGGTCGTCACCGTTGATCCGCTCCAGCAGCAGGGTGGCGGCGGTGGTGCCGATCAGTCGGGCAGGCAGCTGGACCACCGTGATCGGCACCGGCGCCACGGGCATGAAGGGCAGGTCACCGAAGACGGCCATGCCGATGGCCGGCGGCAGCAGGCCGCGCCGCGACAGCACCTGCAGCGCGCCGACGCTCATCAGGTTGTTGGCCACGAAGATCGCGTCCGGCGGCTCGGGGAGGTCGAGCAGCCCGGCCGTCGCCTGCTCACCGCCGTCGATGCGGAAGTCGGCGTAGCGCAGCAGCCCCCCGTCGGCGCCGCCGCCGTTCGCCGCGAGGGCGTCGGCCCAGCCGTCGGCGCGCTGGGTCGCGGTCTCCACGTCGCGCGGGCCGGTGATGCAGGCGATGCGGCGGAACCCCTGGTCGAGCAGCGCCTTGGCGGCGGCCCGGCCGGCCGCGCGGTTGTCGACCGTGACGGCGTCGATGTCGAAGCCGTGCGGGCCGCGGTCGACCGCGACCACCGGACGACCACGGTCGATGAGCACGCTGACGTCGCTGCGGTCGCCGGCCGCGGCGATGACGACCCCGGCGATGTTGGCGCCGACGGCGATGTCGAGGTACCGCGCCTCCTTGTCGTGGTCCTCGTCGGTGTTGCACAGCAGGACCGAGTACCCGGCGGCCTGGGCGACGTCCTCGACGCCGCGCGCCATCGAGGTGAAGAACGGGTTCTCGATGTCGGGGATGACCAGGGCGATGACCTCGGAGTGCTGCCGGCGCAGGGTGCGGGCGACCCGGTTGGGCCGGAAGGCGAGGGCCTCGGCCGCCTCACGCACGCGCTTGGACCGCTCGGCGGACACGCTCTGGCCGTTCATGACCCGGGAGACGGTGGCGGGGGAAACGCCCGCGAGCGCGGCGACCTCATAGATCGTTGCCATGGCTCCCCTGTCCACACTCCCCCGGAATGCCTGCGATCCTATGCCGGGGGCGAACCCGATCGCATCGACACGCTTCCACTCACTCCGCGCGGAGCCGGGGGCGGCGGCCGCCGCACGCACCACACGCCCACGGCTGGCGGTCGGGCGTCACCAGCCGCCCTCGAAGAAGGCCAGCAGGGCCGGGGCCGGGTCGGCGGCGACGGTCGTGTTGGCCACCGCGACCGCGAGGGTGGCCAGGGACACCAGGGCGGCGGCCGCACCGAGGGCGACCCACACGCGCCGCGCCCGGCGGTCGTCCCGCGGCGTGCGCCTGCACCGGCGCCACAGGGCCACGGTCAGCGCGGCGAACCCGGCGGCCACTGTGGACGCGACCACGGCCATCGTCACGTGGTAGCGGCCGAAGTCGTCGATCATCGCCTGGAGGGCCGGGGAGACGTCGCCCCCCGCGTGGAGCGCGCCGGCCAGCTGCTGGCGGGGCTGGGCGAGGACGCCGCCGGGCAGCATCGGCAGCAGCGAGGCGAACGGGGCCACCGCGCCCTGGATGTTGGCCATCACCACGACGAGCGCGAACAGTGCCAGCAGCGTCACGAACCCGGCCGCACCGGCGACCGCCGCGCGGCGGCCCGCGGTCAGGGTGCCGGGCCGCAGGTAGACCCGGCCGAGCCGGACGCCCAGGGCGGCGAGCACCACCAGCAGCGCGGCAGCGATCGCTCCCTTGGCCAGGTGGTAGTCGAGCCAGTAGTCGACCGATCGCCGCAGGGACGGGGAGAGGTCACGGTCGCCGGCCGCCCAGTACTCGGCGAACGACCCGCGCAGCCCGTCCAGGTCACCGCCCGAGCCGGCCGCCGCCAGGGGACCCGGGGCGATGACGAAGGCCGCGACCAGTGCCGCGGCGACCACCGCGAGGACGGCGGCGGCGCGAGCGGGGACACCGGCCGGGCGCGATGCAGATGCGGGGCCGCCAGCAGGCGCGCCGGCCGGCGGCAGGGCGGATTCGGGGCTGGTCACAACGAGCTCCTTACTGTTGGCTGCGCAGATACGTCAGCACGGCGAGGACGCGCCGGTTGGTGTCGTCGTTGACGGGCAGGCCGAGCTTGGCCAGGAGGCTGCCGATGTGCTTGACCACGCCGGCCTCGGTGAGGCCGATGGTGCGGGCGATCGCGGCGTTGGAGTGGCCCTCGGCGAGCAGCGCGAGGACCTCGCGCTCGCGGGCCGACAGCCGCGCGAGCGGGTCGCGGCCGCGCAGCATCAGCTGGCGCACCACCTCGGGGTCGACGACCGTGCCGCCCTCGGCGACCCGCCGCAGCATGCCGGCGAACTCGGCGACGTCGGCGACCCGGTCCTTGAGCAGGTAGCCGATGGCGCGGCCGGCGCCGGAGCCGAGCAGCTCGCCGGCGTAGCTGTGCTGGACGTACTGGCTGAGCGCCACCACGGCCAGCCCGGGATGCGCCGCCCGCAGCGCCACCGCGGCCCGCAGCCCCTCGTCGGTGAAGCCCGGCGGCATCCGCACGTCCGTGACGACGAGGTCGGGCGCGGTCTCCCCCACCGCCGCCACCAGCGCTCCGGCGTCGCCGACGGCGGCGACCACGTCGAAACCGAACCGCGCCAGCAGCCCGGCCAGGCCCTCACGGAACAGCACCGAGTCCTCGGCGATCACGACGCGCACGGCAGCTCCACCCGCAGGATCGTCGGCCCGCCCGGCGGGCTGGAGATGAGCAACCGCCCCCCGGCCGCCGCGGCCCGGTCGGCCAGGCCGGTCAGACCGGACCCGCGCGCCGGGTCCGCGCCCCCGCGCCCGTCGTCGCGCACCTCGACGGCCAGCCGCCGCCCGCCCGGCCGGCCGCCGCCCCGACCACCCAGCCGCAGCCCGGACGACCCGTCACTACCCCGACCACCTGGCCGCAGCCCGGACGACCCGTCGCCATTCCCACCACCCGGCCGCAGCCCCGGCAGCCCGACGCCACCCGGACCACCCGGACCACCCGGACCACCCGGACCACCCGGCCGGCGGCCGACGGTCCGGACGGTGACGGTGACCTCGCCCGCGCCGGCGTGCTTGACGGCGTTGGCGAGCGCCTCCGACACGGTCGCGTACGCGACCGTCTCCACGGCCGGGGCGAAACGGCCCGGGTCGGCGTCGACGCGCACCCGTAGCGGGCTGGCGGCGGCGAGCTCCTCGACCGCGGCCCGCAGGCCCAGCTCGCGCAGCGTGCGCGGGCTGATGCCGCGGATCAGGTCGCGCAGCTCGACCATGAGCGCCTTGGCCTGCTCGTGCGCCGAGCCGACGGCATCGGCCGCGGGCGAGCCGGCCGGAAGGTCGAGCTTCGCGAGGCCGAGCTGCATGGTCAGGCTGGCGAGGCGCTGCTGGGCGATGTCGTGCAGGTCGCGCTCGATGCGGTGCCGCTCGGCGTCGAAGGCGTCGGCCAGCCGCGCCCGGGACCGGGTCACCTCGACCAGCTCGGCCGAGGCCGGGTCGGGCTCGCCGCACAGCAGCTGCCGGGCGAGTGCCGCGTGCGCGCCGCCGAGCGCCGCCGCGAGGTACAGCAGGATCGGGACCAGCAGCAGCCCGAGCGCGGCCCGCCCGGCCACGTTGCCGGTCGAGTCCATGATCGCCACCCGGTGGTGGACCGCGACCGGGGTGGACGCGACGAGGAGCCCGACGAGCGCGAGGGCGCCGAGCCACACCGGGGCGGCGACGCCGAGCAGCACCAGGTAGGCCACCGCCCGCCACGTGGCGGGGTCGGTGTAGAGGCCGCCCCGGTGGCGCGCCGGCGCCGGCGCGTCGTCGGCCAGCCGCAGCCGCCACCGCTCCACGCCGGCGACGGCCAGCGCGAGCCGCGGCCCGACGAGCGCGAGCAGGCCGACGCCGAGCAGCCCGAGCGCGGCGGCGCCCGCCACGGACCCGCCGGCCCACCGCCCGGCGCGCAGCACGGCGACGGCCAGCGCGAGCGGCGCGACCGGTGCGGCGAGCGCGAGCCACAGCAGCCCCGCCGCGACCGCCGTGGTCGTGGTGTAGGCGATCCCGCGCCACGGCCAGGCCGACACGAGGAACCGGGGCCGGGTCGCGGCCCTGAGCAGCGTCATGCCCCCAAGCTTTGCGGGCGCGCGGGCGGTCGACCATGGTGCTGGGTCGACTCTTGCAGTAGACCTGGCTATACCTCAGCACTGCGGGCCGGCGGTGACGACGGCAACCGGCTCCGGGCCGACCGGGACGACCTGCACGTCGCGGCGCAGCAACGCCGTGCGCCAGGCGTCCGCCTCGTCGGGGTTGACGTGGCTGCGGACCAGCCAGATCCGGCCGCAGGCCCCGGCCAGCCGCTCGGCGTCCGAGACCGCCGCCCCGACCGCACCGGCGTCCCGGCCACCGGCGATCAGGATCCTGGCATCCGCGGGATATTCGACGTACCAGCCGGTGGCCATCGGGCCGCCGCGGCGCAGCAGTGGCCGGTCCCGGTCCCAGTAGTAGGCGAAGCCGTACTGACCGGAGAAGTTCACCAGGACGACGTCGCCCGGGCCGCGGTGCCCGGCGACGAACGTCACCTGTGCCCGCACGTCCTCGGCCGGTGCGCCCGGAGCGGGCTGGTGCACGAGCGCAGCGCGGTTCGCGGCCGCGTACAACGTCAGCGCCGCGACCAGCAGACCGGCGACAACGACGTCCCGGGCCACCCATGACGTGGCGTACACCACACCGATGCCGGCCACCGCCACGACGGTGACCAGCAGGTAATGCGACGTGCGCTGATCGAGCAACGGATACAGGCTGGCCAGCCCGGCGGCCACGGCCGTCACCGGCAGCAGGACGAGCGCGGTCGCGGTCGCCGGACGGCCCATCCGGGCCACCGCCACGACACCGAGCACCGCCAGCGCGACCACGACCTGCCACGGCGCGCCGAGGGCCGCGCGCAACAGGTCCAGTCTGGTGCCGAGGTAGGCCGGCAGGGTTTCCAGCGACGGGAAGTAGCCCGACCAGTAGTCCGACAGCGCGTGATTCTGCGCGGGCCGGTCGACCACCCAGTGCACGACGGCCGCGGCACCTGCGGTGGCGGCCGCGGTCAGCGCCGCGGCGCGCAGCCGGTCCGGTCGGCGGGAGCAGGCCGCGGCGACCAGGAGTCCGCCCAGCACGGCACCGCCGACCAGGGCCGCCGGGTGGCTGACCAGCATGCCGGTCACCACCGCGCCGCCGGTCACCGCCAGACGACGCCGGGACCAGTTCGACTCGGCCCAGACCATCGTCGCGAGCAGCAGCAGGGCGACGGCGGCGTCCGCGGTGTACTGCTTGAGGTCGTGCCGCATCAGTTGCGCCGGGACCAGCAGCGTCGCGGCGCCGGCGAAGAGCCCGGCCGTGACCGCCCGGCTGCGGCTCGGCCAGGCGAGCGTGCGGGCGAGGGCATACGCCGCGACCACCGAGCCGGCGAGGAACAGGTACGCGACGAGGCGGTGGATCTGCCCGTGCTCCGGCAGCGCCCAGACGAGCAGCGTCCACCCGAGGGGACTCGACGCGCTCACCCACGGCAGATCCGCGAGCCGGGCCTTGGCGGCCAGCGCCACCCACGACTCGTCCAGCCAGTACGGCGAGCGCAGCAACGGGCCGACCGGGTGCACGACGGGCACCGAGACGAGCAGCGCCACCACGGCGACGACGTCCGCGCGGCGCCGGTGTCCGGGGCGTCGCGTCGCCGGGCGACCCGGCGCTGCCTCCGGACGGTCGGCGACCGGGCGTCCCTCATCCTGCATGGTCATCTCGACGGGCCCGTCCATTGCTGTGGTGCCGTGGGTGTCGTGGCTCAGCGTAGGCGCTGTCGCGTCTGCCCACTCCGGCTTCGCCGAGCGCCGCCACGCTCTGTCGACTGTCATTGAAATGTCACAGTTTCGCGGTAGATCGGCCATGTACGCGCGTCAGGGTGGGCGCCGGTCGGGGTGTGGTGCTGGTTGGTGGTTCGGGATCGGGGGCGACGTCGCCGACCGGCCCGCTGCATCGGTGTCCGCGTACCACACATGACGTACACAACCCGAAGGTGCACAAGTGACGTGGGGCCCGAGCATCGTGTCAGGCACTGAAACGGCCGGTAGCCGGCTGACCGCTCGTCGCCGCGCGGGTGCGCCGGGCTTCGTGCGTGGCCTGTTCACGTCGGCGGCACAGACCAGCGCACGGACCAGCGCACGGGCCGGGCGGGTGCTGTTGCTACTGTCCGTCGTGCCCGCGGTGGCCGTGACCGCCTGGCTGCTGGTGGCGGTGCCGCTGGCCGCGACCGGGTTCTTCCACGCCGCCCTGGTCGTGCCGGCCTTTGCCGCGGCGGCGGTACTGCTGCTGCGGTACACGTTACGGCTGTACCGCCGCACCAGCCGGTCGTTCACGGCGCCGTGGTGGACGGTCGGGGCGAGCCTCGCGGTGGCAGTCGCCTTCGCCGGGTTCGTCGCGGCGACGTACAGCCAGCAGGCGGTGCTGCACCGCGACGCGGGCACCTACGCGCAGATCGGGTTGTGGCTCAGCGGCCACTCGGGGCTGACCACACCGGTGCCCTACGAGGCGTTCGGTAGGGCGGCCGAGGAGCTGACGTTCGCGCATCCCGGCTTCTACGTGCAGGGCGACGTGATCGTGCCGCAGTTCATGACCGGCTGGCCGACGCTGCTGGCCGCGGTGTACTGGGTGGCCGGCTGGCCGGGCATGTTCGTGCTCCCGGCGGTCGTCGGCGGCGCCGCGGTGCTGGCGGTTGCCGGGCTGGCGGCCCGGCTGTTCGGGCCCCGCTGGGCGCCGGTGGCGGCGCTGCTGCTGGGTTCGGCGTGGCCGATGATCCGGGCCAGCCAGACAACGTACTCCGAACCGCTGGCCTGCCTCATGCTCGCCGGTGGGCTGTGCCTGCTCCTCGACGGCTGGACCGCCGGCGCGGCCCGGCGCGCC
>NZ_JBEXCY010000272.1:0-13995 GCF_040605515.1 Dactylosporangium sp. NPDC005572
TCCGGCGTTCAACCATGCGTGCGCTTGGACGCGTGTCTTGTTGAAGGTGTTGCCCCACCAAGTACGGTCCGACCGTGCGTTCGGTGGCAACGGTGCGCCGATGATCTCCTCAAACCGCTGGAATGACATCCGGATCGTGCCGCGGTCCTGTCGCTGGAGGAAGGCAGTCAAAGGCTCGTACTTCGCCATCGCGAAGTTCTCCCAGCTCGCCGTTGTGGTTCGCGTTCATGGCGTAGGGGTTCACGACGGCGACAGATGAGACCGTAGTCGACGGCCGGTCTGGCCGCACGACCTGGTATCAAGCATTGCCGGACGTCCGAGAGGACGTAGACCCGCGCGACAATCCCAGCACACGACCGCTTCGCGGCTATGAGCGGATGTCACTCGGCAGGCGGCGTTGCTGAGGCCGCCTGATCGGCCAGCCGCCGCAGCCGTCTGACCTCATCGATCAACTCGCGGTCGGACGGCACGCTAAGGATCGTGAGGCCATCGGGCCCGGGTTCCCGCTGTGCCAGCCGAAGCGCCGTCGTTAGCCAGGCGCGGAGATCGGCGAGCTCGCGAGCTGGGTCAGTCACGCTTTGATCGTGCCATGACGGACCGGAGTCTCCTATGCACCCGGACGGCGGCTACTTATTTAATTGGATCTACGACCTGCGGCCGGCCAGGCTGGGTCGAGGTGGCTGGTGGGTTGCTCTGTTCTGCGGCTGTCCACGGCATCAGGGGTGTGACTCTCACATGGGGTGCGCCCGCCAGCTACCGCCCGGGGAGTGGCTCAAGAGGGGTTTGACCAGCTCAAAGTAGCGTTGCCCTCCCTGTCGAACGTTCATTCGTCCGGGAGGATGCCAGCATATGAGCCGTGTGGTGATCGGCATGGATCCGCATAAGCGATCGGCGACGATCGAGGTCATCGACGAGCGGGAACGAGTGCTCGGACGTGGACGCTACGGCACCGACACCGACGGCTATCAGCGGATGCTCGCGGCCGGCCGCCGGTTCGCCGAACGGGTCTGGGCCATGACCGGACACGTGATCAAGGTGTGCGCCGGGCACAGAAGCGTCGGCCAACAGGCGATTAGCGAGCGCTGCGCTCGACTCGCGGCTTATAGGACAGCTGGGTTAGTGAGATGATCCGGTCCGAGGTGGGCCGATCTCGCAGAAGGACGTGTGGACGGAATGACGTCGGAAGAGCTCGAACTAGCCGGCGCACAGGTCCGGCCGTGCTGGCTCGTCACACCCTTGGACGGGGTCGGACCGCTGCGATTCGGCATGACCGTGGAGGAAGCTGCCGCAGCACTGCCCGAAGCCCGTGAGCTGCGCCGCTTCCAGGCCGATCCTCGTTCGTCGGAGATCGTGGGTTTGGAGTTGGGCTGGGAGTCGGCACAGCCAGCGCTTTATGAGTATTTCCGAGGTTCCGGGCAACTGTTCTGCATTGCGGCGGACGCCGTTCGCGGACCCCTGATGTCGTTGGACGGGGCGCTGTTGACGGGTAGCGATCCGGCTGAGCTGGAGCAGTGGTTGTCCGACGTGTCCGAGTCCATGGGCGTCGGTTTGCGCTTCGGGCCGAGAGGCAACCCCGGTATCGAGGAGTTGGGTCTGGTCCTGCGAGTACAGGGCGCTGCTGATGGAGTGTTGACGCGGCCGGTACTGGTAGGTCGTGAATGGTTCGAACGTTGCGTTGATGATTACGAAAGCCTTATTCCCGAGTGCGAGTGGGCCGGACGCCTGTGGCCCTACGAGCGGGATCCAGAACGACAGGAGATATGGCCCTCGGCTGGAGAACTGCCGCCCTGGTACGGGAGTTGGTCGCCACCATTTTAGGGCTGCGATGGTTGCCCGAAAGCCAGCCAGTCGGTGCGGCCCGGCAGCTATTCGAAGTCGTGAACGGCTGTACGCACATCGGCAGAAGCGGATGCCCTGGAGCACCAGCGTCGCGGATGGCCGGGCGTCACGGTCCGCATCCAACATGCTCAAGGCAGGTGTAACCCGTCAACTGAAGTCACCGTGTAACGGATCAAGCCGAGTACGACAGTCGCTCGAGGTCGCTCGAGGTCATCCCGGTGAGAACCTTCCGTACGTCTTCAAGGCGACCCGCAAGTGGGCCGGATGCGGCGAAGCCCTGACACTCCGGGTTCGAAGCACCGGGGCCACACGCGGTCACACTGTGGCGGCCAACGAGCCGGTGTGAAGATTCGGTGCAGGCCCTCGATCCGAGCCTGATCGGGTCGGCAGGATGTCACCTCCTGGCGGCGTGGACAGCTTCACCGATGCGTTCTTCGAGGCGACGGCATGGCCTACGCGCCGGGCAGCCCTCGCTCGCCGAGGCGGTGAGGAACTCGCGGCGGGGATGGGCTCCGGCTCGTCGCGATGGGCGGTCTCAGCGGGCGGGTGGGAGGTCGACGGTGATGTGGAGGCCTCCTTCCGGGCGGGGCTGGGCGGTGAGTCGTGCGTGGTGGGCGGTCGCGATCGCCGCGACGATCGCCAGGCCGAGGCCGTGGCCGTCGGTCTGGTCGGTGCGGTCGGTGCCGAGGCGCTGGAACGGCTCGAACAGGCGGCTGGTCTCCGTCTGCGGGATCCGCGGGCCCGTGTTGCTGACCGTGAGGCGGCCGGGAGCGGTCGTGGTGATCTCGACCGTGCCGCCCGGGACGTTGTGACGTACGGCGTTGTCGACCAGGTTCGTCACCAGGATCGCGGCCAGGCGTGGGTCGCCCGTCACCGGCGCCGGGGTGAGCGCCGTGCGGACCTCGATGCCGCGTCGCTCGGCTTCCGGCCGGTGGTCCTGGAGCGCCTTGCACGTGAGGTCGGCCAGGTCGAAGCGCTCCCAGCGGGCGATCGGCTGGTAGCCGCCGGCCAGGGTGAGCAGGGCGTCGATCAGGTGCTCCTGCTGCTGGCCGAGGTCCAGCAGCTCGTGGCAGGTGGAGCGGAGGGTGTCGGCGGTGGCGTCGGGGTCGGCGATCGTGAGCTGGAGCAGGGTCCGCTGCACGGTCAGGGGCGTGCGCAGCTCGTGGGAGGCGTTGGCGATGAACTGCCGCTGGGCGGTGAACGACCGGTCCAGCCGGTGCAGCAGGCCGTCGAGGGTGTCGGCGAGGTCGGTGAACTCCTGGTACGCAGCCGGGACGCGCAGGCGTGTGGCCAGGCTGTCGGCGGACGTCGTGCGGGCGGCGGCGGTGATCACGCGCAGGGGTCGCAGCGCCCGGCCGGCGATCAGCCAGCCGAGCGGGATCGACAGGCCGGCGATGAGGACGAGCGCCACCGCGGAGTACTGCAGCATCTCGGCGAGGTTGCTCGTGCTCTGCACGGCGACGGGCTGGCCCGCGGGCGGTCTCGTCGTGGTCTGGCGGGCGGTGAGGAGCGGGACGTTGACGAACGCCAGCAGCAGCGCACCGCACGCGAAGGCCAGGCCCGCGTGCAGCAGCGCGAGCCGGGTGCGCAGCCGGGGGCGGGTCACCGTGCACCGATCCGGTAGCCGCCCTCGCGGACGGTGTGGATGGCCGGCGGCTGGCCGAGCTTGGCGCGCAGGCGGCCGATCGTGGTCTTCACCGTGGTGGTGAACGGGTCGGTCGCGTCGTCCCAGACCCGGTCGAGGAGCTCCTCGGTGGACACGACGCGGCCGCCCGCCGCGAGCAGGTGCTCGAGGACCGCGAACTCCTTCGGGCTGAGGTCGAGCCGCCGGCCGGCGCGCGCCGCGACCCGGCGGTTGGGATCGAGGGTCAGGTCGCCGTTGTCGAGCACCGGGGGCAGCGCCGGCGCACTGCGGCGGCCCAGGGCCCGGACGCGCGCCACCAGCTCGGCGAAGTCGAACGGCTTGGGCAGGTAGTCGTCGGCGCCCAGGCCGAGACCCTCGACCCGGTCGCGGACGGCGCCGGCAGCGGTGAGCATCAGCACGCGGGTGCCCGCCCCGCCGGCCACGATCCGGCGGCACACCTCGTCGCCGTGGACGCCGGGCAGGTCGCGGTCCAGGACCACGACGTCGTAGCGGGTGGCGGCGAGCTGCTCCAGGGCGGCGTGACCGTCGAGGGCCACGTCCACCGCGAGGGCCTCGCGGCGCAGGCCGGCCGTGATCAGCGCGTTCAGCGTCCGATGATCCTCCACCACCAGCACTCTCATGGCGTCCGTTCTACGCCTCGGCAGGTGACAACCAGGTGTCAGCCGCAGACACCGGGCTGTCACCGGCCCCGGCGTAGAACAAGGGCCATGAGCGATGCCACGATCGAGGTCGCCGGGCTGCGCAAGCGGTACGGGCCGACGACCGCCCTGGACGGGATGACGTTCACGGCCGCCCCTGGGCGGGTGACCGGGTTCGTCGGGCCCAACGGCGCCGGCAAGTCCACCACCATGCGGATCATCCTGGGGCTGCACGCCGCCGACGCGGGGCAGGCGCTGGTCGGGGGCCGTCCGTACCGGTCGCTGCGCTGCCCGCTGCGGCACCTGGGCACGCTGCTCGACGCCGCCGCGCTGCACCCGGCCCGGACCGGGCGCAACCACCTGCTCTGGCTGGCGCAGTCGCAGGGCCTCGGCGCCCGCCGTGTCGACGAGGTCGTCGAGCGGGTGGGGCTGGCCTCGGCGAGCCGGCGCCCGGCCGGCGGCTACTCGCTGGGCATGCGGCAGCGGCTGGGCCTCGCGGCGGCGCTGCTGGCCGACCCGCCGGCGATCATGCTCGACGAGCCGTTCAACGGCATGGACCCCGAGGGCATCGTGTGGCTGCGCGACTTCCTGCGCGCCCTGGCCGGGCAGGGCCGGGCCGTGCTGGTGTCCAGCCACCTGATGAGCGAGCTGCAGGGCATGGCCGACCACGTGGTGGTGGTCGGCCGCGGCCGGGTGATCGCCGACAGCAGCGTCGCCGGCCTGATCGCGGCCGCCTCCGGAGACCGGGTGCGGGTGCGCACCAGCGCGCCGCAGCCGGCCGCCGCGGCGCTGTCCACCGCGGGCGCGCAGGTGACCCGCGCGGGCGACGACGTGCTCGCCGTGCGGGGGCTCCCCGCCGAGCGGGTGGTGGCGGTGCTCACCGCCGGGGGCCTGCCGTTCTCCGAGCTGGCGCCGCATCGGGCCACCTTGGAGGAGGTGTATCTCGAGCTGACCCGCGACGCCGTCGAGTACCGTGCCGCGGCGGCCGGGGCGGCGTCGTGACCCGCCACCCGATGCGCCTGCTGCGGGCGGAGTGGACCAAGTTCCGCTCGGTGCCCGGCTGGGTGCGCGGCAGCGTGGTCGCGGCCCTGCTGATCCTGCTGTTCCCGATCGCCGGGCTGGGCGGCGGGGCGCCCGACCAGGCGTCGCCGGTCCCGATCGGGCCGCACGGCGGGCCGGTCAGCAGCGGGTATTTCTTCGTGCACCGCCCCCTGTCCGGCGACGGCCGGATCACCGTCGCGGTCAGCGCACTGACGTCCGTGCGCGGCGACGGCGCGGCCACGCCGTGGGCGAAGGCCGGCCTGATCGTCACCGCGGGGCCGGAGCCCGGCGCCCGGTACGCCGCGATCATGGTCACGGGCGGGCACGGCGTGCGGATGCAGCACGACTACGTCCACGACCGCGGCGGGCGGCCCGGCGCCGTGTCCGCCGACGCGCCGCGCTGGCTGCGGCTGACCCGCTCCGGCGACACGGTCACGGGTGAGGAGTCGCCCGACGGCGAGCGCTGGAACGAGGTCGCCACGGTCCGGCTGCCCGGGCTGGCCGCCACCGTCCAGGCCGGCCTGTTCGTGGCCTGCCCCCAGCACGTGGAGGGGATCGGCACGGCCGGCGACGCGGCCACCGCCGCCTTCGGCGCCCCGCGGCTGACGGGTGGCTGGTCCGCGGCCGGCTGGGCGGGCGACCAGGTCGGCGCCGGCACGGCCACGTTCGCCGGCTATCCACGCGGTACCACTGGATCGTTTGCCCCGGCCGGCGACGGGTTCACCGTGACCGGCGCCGGTGACCTCGCCCCGGCCACCCGCAGCGAGCTGCCCGTCGGCGCCGCCGCCGGCGACGTGCTCTTCGGGACGTTCCCGGCGCTGGTTGTCATCGTCGTGGTGGCCACGCTGATGATCACCACCGAGTACCGGTACGGGATGATCCGCAGCACGTTGAGCGCCGGCAACCGCCGGGTCCGCATCCTCGCGGCCAAGGCGGCCGTGGTCGCCGGGGTCACGTTCACGACGTGCCTGGTCGCGGCCGCGCTCGCGGTGCCGCTGTGGTTGCGGGTGGTCCGCGGCCTCGGGGTCTACGTGTTCCCGGTGACGTCCGGCGCCGCCCTGCGGGCCGAGGTGGGCACCGCCGCACTGCTCGCCGTCGCGGCCGTGTTCGCGCTGGCCGTCGGTACGATCCTGCGGCGCAGCGCCACCGCGGTCACGACCGTCGTCGCCGCCGTCGTGCTGCCGTACCTGCTGGCGCTGACCCCGTTCCTGCCGCCGTCGATGGCGGTCTGGCTGACCCGGTTCACGCCCGCCGCCGCCATGGCCGTGCAGCAGACCCTCGTCCGGTATCCGCAGGTCGACGGCCTCTACACCCCGGCCGCCGGCTACTATCCGCTGCCGCCGTGGGCCGGCCTGGCCGTGCTCGGCGGCTACACCGCGCTCGCCTTCGCCGTCGCCGCCGTCCTCCTGTGCCGGAGGGACGCATGAGCACCGCGCTGCGGAGCGTCCGCGCGGAGTGGACGAAGCTGCGGACCACGCCCGGCCCCGCATGGCTGCTCCTGGTCACCGCGGTGGTCACCGTGGCGCTGGGCGCCGCGGTGTCCGCCGCCGCGACCTGCCCGCACGACGGCTGCGGCATCGACGTCGCCCGGCTCATCCTCAGCGGCGTGTATCTCGGGCAGGCCCCGGTAGCGGTGCTGGCCGTACTGGCGGTCAGCGGCGAGTACAGCACCGCGCTGATCCGCACCACGCTGACCGCGATGCCGAGCCGCCCGGCGGTGCTGGGCGCCAAGGCGCTGGTGCTCGGCGTGGCGGTGGCGGCGATCGGGAGCCTCGCCGTGCTCGGCTCGCTGCTGGTCGCCGGTGTCCTCCTGCCGCGGCACGGGTTCACGCCCGAGCACGGGTACCCGGGCCTGTCCCTCGCCGACGGGCCGGTGCTGCGGGCGAGCGGCGGCACAGTGGCCTACCTGGTCCTGGTCGCGATCCTCAGCCTGGGCGCCGCCGCGGTCGTGCGCGACTCGGGCGCCGCGATCGGGTCCGTGCTCGGGCTGCTGTACCTCCCGCCGCTCGTCACGCAGCTGGTGACCGACCCCGACCTGCATCGCCGGCTCGAACAGCTCGCGCCGATGAGCGCCGGGCTGGCCGTGCAGGCGACCACCGGCCTGCACCAGTTACCCATCGGGCCCTGGGCCGGCCTGGGGGTGCTCGCCGCCTGGTCCGCCGGGGCCCTCCTGGCCGGCACGGCCCTGCTCCGCCACCGCGACACCTGACCACGCCGGTGCATGCCGGCCCGCACCCGCAAGGCACAGCAGGCACCGCGCGGACACCGCACAGCAATGCCCCGGGCACGCACCGCACAGCCCGGCACGCACTGCGACACCTCACCACACGGCCGGCAACCCACCGCGCTGCCCGCAGAAACCCCGGACACCTCAGCACGCGGCCCGGGCACCGATCCGCGCGGCCCGACACGCACAGCACGGCCCGACACGCACCACACGCCCGGCCCACAGCGCACGGCCCGGCACCTCACCGCACTGGCCTGCCCTCCGCGGTGCGGCATCGGGCGGGGTCGCTTCGGGTCGTGCTGTGGTGCTACGCTTCCAGCTACTTGAACACGTTCAACTTTGGAGCCGGCGATGGCGGAGCGTGGCGGGGAACCGACGTGGTGGGACCGGTTGCTGCCGGTGACGGCGGGGCGTGACGAGGAGCCGGCGGCGTGGTGGGAGCGGTCGCTCGCCGCGTTGGCCGCGCTGAGCGCGGTCCTTGCCATGATCTGGATCTTCGGGGTGTCGACCTTCCCGCTCACCGCCATCGCCGCCGTCCCGCTGGCGGTGGTCGCGGCCCTGCCGCTCATCGTTCCCGGCCGGCGCCCGTTCGCGGTGACGTCCGTGACGTGCGCGGTGGTGCTGATCGTGCTCGCGATCCCGCTCTACTTCCTCTGCGCACACCTGTTCCTGCCGAGCGCGGTCCTGCTGCTGCTCGCCGCGTTCGGCCGCCGGGCCCGGCTGCCGTACCGGGTGTGGGTGCCGGCGATCGCGCTGCTGCTCGTCGTCGTCACCGGGCTGTGGTCCAGCGCCATCTGGCAGTCGGTGCTCAGCACGCCGAACGTGTACGTGGTGCACCTGCCGCACAACGGACCGTACCCGGGCCGGGACATCACCAACGGCGACGGGTCCGGCATCGGCTTCGGGGCCACGATGGTGTCGATGGGCGACGACACGCTGTACGTGTCGTTCCGCAAGGGTCTGTCGGACACCGAGGTTGCGCGACTGGACGCGCGGCTGCACGAGCTCATGCCCTACGCGACGAGCATCGAGCGCTGCCGCAGCCACCGAAGATGCTAGCGGCGGGTCGGGCCGAGCATCTGGCCGCGGGTGAGGGCGCGCTGGGCGATCACGAAGACGGCGATCACCGGGGCCGCCGTGACGAACGTGGCGACGGCCAACTGCGGGGCGTAGAGGCGGACGTCCAAGCCGGCGGTGTTCGTCGGGTCGAACAGCGGGCTGGAGGAGACCAGCTGCGGCAGGCCGACGGAGATGGTCGTACTCGACGACAGCGGCAGCAGGACCAGCGGCAGGAAGAAGTTGGTCCAGTTGGCGACGAAGCTGAAGAAGCCGACGAGGGCGATGGCGGGCCGCGCCGCCGGGATGGCGATGCGGCGGAAGATGTCGCCCTCCGACAGGCCGTCGATGCGGGCGGCTTCGAGCACGGGCACCGGCAGGGTGGTGCGGAAGTGGATGTACGTCAGGTAGACGCCGAACGGGTAGAAGCCCATGAGCAGCGTCACCACCCAGATGTTGTTGACCGCGCCGAACGCGCTGACCTCGAGGTACAACGGAATCACCAGAACGGTGTTCGGCACGACCATCGTCAGGAGCGTGCAGAAGCGCAGCAGCCGCCGGCCGGGGAAGTGCAGCCGGGCGAGGGCGTAGCCGGCCGGCAGCCCGGCGACGACGGCGACGATCGCACCGCCGGTGGCCACGATCAGTGAGTTGCCGAGCCAGTTCAGCACGACACCGTCGTTGAACCGCAGGACGGTCGTCCAGCTGTCCCGGGCGTTGCCCAGGCCGAGGCCGGTGGGGCCGGTACCGTCGTCGCGGCGCAGGGCGACGAGCGCGAACGCGGCGACCGGGTAGGCGAAGATGGCCGCGACGATGAGCAGCGTCACGATCCGGCCGGCGCGACCGAGGGCAGGGGGCATCGTCGTCACCGTTCGTCGTCGAAGAGGCCGCTGCGGCGCACGACCAGCAGGCCGACGCCGAGGGTGATGGCCAGCAGGATCACCGACATCGCGGCGGCCATGGGGGTGTCGAGGATCTGGTACGCGTAGGAGAAGCTCAGCTGGTTCGGCGTCCACTGTGGTGCGATCAGCCCGTGGGTGACCTGGCTGAGCACCTGCGGCTCCAGGAACAGCTGGAAGCCGTAGGCGAGGTTGAGCAGCGTCAGGTAGCCCAGCCAGGGCCGGATCATCGGCAGCTTGACCCGCCACGCGACGCCCCAGGCGTCGGCGCCGTCCAGCCGCGCCGCCTCGAGCAGCTCGTCGGGGATGCTGTGCAGGCCGCCGCCGAGCACCACGACCCACGTGCCGGCGCCCTGGAAGAACAGCATGGCGGCCAGGATGTACGGCAGGTTCCCCGGCTGTGCGACCTCGTTGAGCGTGCGGTAGCCGAAGCCGTGCCACAGGAAGGCGACCGGGCTCTGACCGGGATCGATCAGGAACAGCCACAGCATGAAGTTGGCGACCCCGGCCAGGGCGCCGGGCAGGTAGTAGACGAACCGCATGGCGGCGCCGAACCGGGCGGAGCTCGCGTCGACCAGCAGCGCGAGCCCGACGACGCCGACGAGCATGAGCGGCAGCCAGATGACGAGGGTCAGCAGTACGTTGCCGAAGGTCTCGGCGAAGCGCAGGTCGGACACGACGCGCTGATAGCTGCTGAGGCCGCCGAACCCGGTCTCCGACTCGTTCTGCAGGCTCTTGACGACGGCATAGCCGACCGGCACGAGCCCGCCGACGAGCAGCAGCACGGTGTACGGCAGGACGAGGAAGAAGGCGGCGCGGCGCCCGACCCGCACGACCCGGCCGGTCCGGCGGGTCCTGGGCAGCGGCGGCAGGTCGGCCGCGTGCACCGGGGTGTACGGCGGCGGCGCGGGCCGCGCGGTTGTGCCGGCCGGTGGGCTTGCGGGCCACCGGCCGGTCTGGCTGCTCCGGTACATCGACACTGGCGGGTCTCGATTCGTCGCGGGCGGTCTCGATTCAGGCGCTGTCGTGGACGGTGTAGCCGAACGCCCGCGCCTCACCGGCGAGGCGTTCGCCGAAGACGCTCCAGGCATGGTCGAACGAGCGGCCGGACGTGAGCGCCGGGGTCACGGTGTGCGTCCACACGGTGCCGGTGTTGTACCGCGTGTAGTCGCGCTCCGGCCGCACGATCGTGCTGGCGAGGACGAAGGCGGCGGCCGCCGCGTCGAAGTCGGCGAGGTACCCGGCCTGCCGCTGCTTGTCCAGCCACGGTTGTTGCAGCGGTACGACGCCGGGCAGGCCGACGCTGAGTTCGACCTGCCAGCGCGGGTCGGCCGCGACGAACCGGGCGAACGTGAGGGTGTTGCGCAGCTGGGCGCCCTTGATGTGGCGGGAGAAGCCCCACAGGCCGCCGCCCTCGGAGCTGGTGTACGGCTCGCGGTCGCCGGACCAGCGCAGCGGCGGGGCGGCGGTGATCCGCCCGGCCGGCACCTTCCAGGTGTCGCGGAACAGGAAGTTGCCCCACCACACCGCGCCGGGACTCATCACGAGCCGGCGGCCGAGCTCGGTGGCGTCGGGCGAGAAGATGCCGGTCGAGGCGATCGCGCCGGCGGTGACGAGCCGGTCGAGCAGGTCGCGGATCCGCTCGCAGCGCGGGTCGGCGAGGTTGAGGTGCACCTGCCGCTCGCCGAGGCGGTGGTTGGTCGGGCAGCCGCTCGCCCACAGGTAGCGGTCGGGGGCGTACGCGTCGCCGAGGAAGCCGGTGACGTAGCCGGGGTGCTCGGCGGCGATGCGCACGCTGAGCGCCGCGTAGTCCTCCCAGGTGGCCGGCGGCTTGTACCCCCAGGCGGCGAACAGCTGCTTGTCGTACCACAGCACGTCCGGCGCGGCGTCGTTGCGCAGGCAGCGGTACTGCCCGTCGATGCGGCACTGCGAGATGGAGCCCGGCGCGTACTGGCTGATGACGTCGGCGAGGTCGGCCGTCAGGTCGCGCACGTAGTTGATCTTCGAGTTGGCCGCCCAGGCGAGGTCGTCGTTGGACGGGAAGAAGATGGCGTCCGGCCAGCCCTCGCCGGCCTGGTTGAACAGCACGAACTTCTGCTGCAGCTCGGTGCTGCCGACGTTGCCGTTGATCGTCATCACGTCGACCGGGATGTCGGGGTACGCCCGCTGGAAGGCGCTCACCGCGGGCAGGCGCGGCGGGTCGACCCACACGGTGATGCGCCCACCCGAGTCGGTCGCGTCGTCGGCGGTGCCGGTGCCCTCGGGGCCCTTGCATGCGGTGAGACCGATCAGCGCAAGCGTCGCGATCGCGACGCCGGCGCGGGCTCCGCGGCCGATCATCGAGCCTCCCTGCCCGAACCATCGGATGTCTAGCTGCGCAACGTCGGATTAGACATGGGAGGTCTGGAAACGTCAACTCCAGGTTTCCGGACGTGGCGTATCCGAATAAATCGCTCTAGATCGCACCTAAGCACACGAACGGTGCGTGACTGTCGATGCGCTTCGACGAAATACATCCTATGAATCTGCCGTTTCGGTGGAGACGACCGACCAACCCCGGTGCTAGTGTCCGCGCCAATAGATCGGATCAATCGGCTGTCGCCGAGGAGTGTGCGCATGACGACGATCACCGGAGTCCGGACCCACGACGTGCGGTTCCCGACGTCGCTGCGGCTCGACGGTTCGGACGCGATGAACCGCGACGCCGACTACTCGGCGGCGTACGTCGTGCTGGAGACCGAAGACCCGCGGCTGGCCGGGCACGGCTTCACCTTCACCATCGGCCGCGGCAACGACCTGGTCACCGAGGCGATCCGGCAGCGCGCCGAGCCGCTGGTCGGCCGGGACGTCGCCGAGCTGTGCGGCGACCTCGGCGCGGTGTACCGCGAGCTGGGCGCCGACTCGCAGCTGCGCTGGCTCGGCCCGGAGAAGGGCGTCGTGCACCTGGCCCTCGCGGCGGTCATGAACGCCCTGTGGGACCTCGCCGCGCGGCGGGCCGGCAAGCCGCTGTGGCGGCTGCTCGCCGAGATGTCGCCCGAGGAGCTGGTGGCCGCGACGGACTTCCGGTACGTGTCCGACGCGCTGACGCCGGACGAGGCCCTGTCGATGCTGCGCGAGATGGCGCCGACCCGGGAGGCGCGGATCGCGCAGCTGCGTGAGCGCGGCGGCTACCCGTGCTACACGACGAGCGCCGGCTGGCTCGGGTACGACGACGACAAGCTGCGCCGGCTGCTCAAGGAGGCGGTCGACGCCGGCTACCGGCACGTCAAGCTCAAGGTCGGCGCGGACCTCGCCGACGACGTGCGGCGGCTGCGGATCGCCCGCGAGGTCATCGGCTGGGACGCCAACCTGATGATCGACGCCAACCAGGTCTGGGACGTGCCGCAGGCGATCGAGTGGATGGGCCGGCTGGCCGAGTTCCGTCCACTGTGGATCGAGGAGCCGACGAGCCCCGACGACGTCCTCGGCCACGCGGCCATCCGCCGCGCGGTGGCGCCGATCGGGGTGGCGACCGGCGAGCACGGCATGAACCGGGTGCTGTTCAAGCAGCTGTTCCAGGCGTCCGCGATCGACTACTGCCAGCTCGACTCGGCGCGGCTCGCGGGCGTCAACGAGATCCTCGCCGTGTACCTCATGGCGCACAAGTTCGGTGTCCCGGTCTGCCCGCACGCCGGCGGCGTCGGGCTGTGCGAGCTCGTCCAGCACCTGTCGATCTTCGACTTCGTCGCCGTGTCCGGGTCCCTGGAGGGGCGGGTGACCGAGTACGTCGACCACCTGCACGAGCACTTCGTCGACCCGTGCCTGGTCCTCGACGGCCACTACGTGCTGCCCGAGGCGCCCGGCTACAGCGCACGGATGCACGAGCGGTCGCTGCTGGAGTTCGGCTATCCCAGCGGTGGGTACTGGCAGTCGCGCGCACCGCGCGGGGGTGCCTGACATGACGGCACTGTTGCGGGTCAGCGGCGCGAGCAAGCGCTTCCCCGGCGTCCAGGCGCTCGACGGCGTCGACCTCGAGCTGCGCCACGGCGAGGTGCTCGCGCTCGTCGGCGAGAACGGCGCCGGCAAGTCGACCCTGATGAAGCTGCTGTCGGGCATCGACCGGCCCGACGAGGGCGAGTTCTTCCTCGACGGCTCGCAGTACACCCCGGGAAGTCCGCGGCACGCGCAGGAGCTCGGCATCTCGATCATCCATCAGGAGCTCAACCTGATGGCGGACCTGACGGTCGCGCAGAACATCTTCATCGGCCGCGAGCCGCGCGTCGGCGGGTTCGTGCTGTCGGAGCGGGCGCTCAACCGGCGCACCCGGGAGCTGCTCGCCCGGCTCGGGCTGCCGCTGGAGCCGACCGACCTGGTCGGCGACCTCACCGTCGCCCGGCAGCAGATGGTCGAGATCGCCAAGGCGCTGAGCTTCAACGCCCGGGTGCTGGTCATGGACGAGCCCACCGCCGCGTTGAACGAGACCGAGGTCGAGACGCTGTTCGGCCTGATCCGGCGGTTCGTCACGCCGTCGACCGGGGTCATCTACATCTCGCACCGGATGCACGAGCTGGCCCAGATCACGGACCGGATCACGGTACTGCGGGACGGCCGGCACGTCGGCACGCTCGACACGGCGACGAGCTCGGTGCCGGAGGTCATCTCCCTGATGGT
>NZ_JBEXCY010000273.1:0-13930 GCF_040605515.1 Dactylosporangium sp. NPDC005572
TCTGCGGCGGCCCGGGCCTCGGGCGCGGCGTCGTCGAGCGGCAGCCGGGCCGGCTCGCCGTCGCCGGACCTGCGCAGCACCGCCTCGCCCGGCGTGAGCAGCCAGACGGTGGTCTCGGCGGCCTCGAACGCGGCGCGGCCGGCGTGCACGACCGGCGCGACGATCTGGTCGGCCCGCACGATCGCGGCGCACTCGGCGACCAGGTCCTGCAGCACCTTGATCCGGGCCTCGGCGTGCTCGGCCCGGCGGCGCGCCTCGAGCAGCTCCTGCTCGGAGGTGAGCCGGCCGGTCGCGTCGACCACCGTCATCCGGATGACGCTCGCGCCGGTCGCCGGGTCGGTGCGCAGGACCGCGTCGACGAACGCGTGGAGCCGGCTGCCGTCGGCGCGGCGGAACTCGGCGGCGATCTCGCGCACCTCGCCCTGCATGTGCAGCAGCGGCAGCAGGTGGGTCTCGACCGCGTACAGCTCCTGGATCCGCCGGCCGGTCAGCTCCTCGCGCCGCTGCCCGGTCCAGTCCAGGAACGTGCGGTTGGCCCGCACGACCGTGCCGTCGGGCAGCAGCGAGAGGTAGCCGCAGGGAGCGTTCTCGTAGAGCTCCTCCGCGCTCTCGTCCGGCAGGGAGCCGTCCACTGTCAGCCGCGCTCCAGGTAGGCGCTGATGTTGCGTGTGACAACGCTCACGAACGGTGACGCTACTCGGCCCCGGGGAGCGATGGAAAGCCCCCCGATCCGGTGCGGCGGTACTGTGGCGGGATGCGCATTGCGGTGATCGGCGGGCACGGAAAAGTGGCGCTGCTGCTGGCGCCGCTGCTGGTCGCGGCGGGTGACACGGTGACGGCGATCCACCGCAACCCGGGCCACGCCGCCGCTGTCACCGCGGCGGGTGCGAGGAGCCTGACCGCCGACGTGGAGCACATCGACGTTTCGAAACTCGCCGAGCTGCTCGCCGGCCACGACGCGATCGTCTGGTCGGCCGGTGCGGGCGGCGGCAACCCGTCGCGGACCTACGCGGTGGACCGCGACGCGGCGATCCGCTCGATGGACGCGGCACCGCTCGCGGGCGTCCGGCGGTACGTGATGGTCTCCTATTTCGGCGCCCGCACCGATCACGGCGTGCCGCCGGACAACGGCTTCTTCCCCTACGCGGAGGCGAAGGCGGCGGCCGACGAGCACCTGCGCCACACGCCCCTGGACTGGACGGTCCTGGGCCCGAGCCGCCTGACCGACGGCCCGCCGACGGGCGGCCTGGAGACGGCCGGGCAGGGTGCGGTGAACGGCACGGTCACCCGCGCGGACGTGGCGGCGGCGATCGCCGCCACGCTGCGCGACCCGGCCACGATCGGCCGCACGATCCGCTTCAACAACGGCCCGACCCCGATCCCCGAGGCCCTGCGCGCCTGACCGTCAGGGACGTCCGGCCGCCGCGGCCACGGCCACGATGTCGCGGTTCTCCAGGACGTGGCGTGGGTGACCCCGCCGGGTGAGCTGGAGGGCGACCTGGCCGAGCTGTGCGGTGCTGGTCATCACGACGGGCGTGAGCCGCAGCAGCCGCACGAGCCAGGCGATCGCGGGGAGAGCGGCCGTGAAGCGGCGGTACATCGGCGTCCTGGACTGTTTGCCGTGAACGGGCCGGACGAAGCCCGGGCGTAGCGCGTAGCCGTTGGGAAAGGCGGCGAGGATCGCGTTCTCGGTGCGGCCCTTGACCCGGGCCCAGCGGCTGCGGCCGCGTTCGCTGCTGTCGGTGCCGCCACCGGAGACGTAGACGAAGGTCAGGGCCGGGTTGCCGGCACCGAGGGTCCGGGCTGCGGCGACCGTGTAGTCGTGGGTGACGCGTTCGTAGTCGTGCGGGCTCATGCCGACGGCGGAGACGCCCAGGGCCCAGAAGCACGCGTCGGCACCGGCGAGTTCGTCGCTGATCGCGGTGAAGTCGAGGAAGTCGGTGTGCACCACGTGGCGCAGCTTCGGGTGTGTCAGGTCCAGCGGCGTCCGCCCGACGGCGACGACCTCGGTGACGTCATCGGCGCGCAGGCTTTCCTGGATGAAGCCGTCGCCGATGAGACCGCTTCCTCCGAAGATCACTATCTTCACGGTGTCGCCCCTTCGGCTTCAGACCGTGGCGGGAACGGAGACGCCGGTGAGGCGCTCGGACTCGGCCCACAGCCGCGCACGCACGGCCTTGTCCAGCGCCCGGCTCGTCGGCCTGACCTTGGTCGCGGGGCCGACCAGCCCCCAGCGTGGGCCGTAGTAGCCGCCGGCGACCGCGTCGGGGCTGGTGGCCGCGTACAGCAACGGCTCCGTACCCTGTTCGACCCCCTGGCTCGGCATGACCCTGAACGAGATCCGGTTGCCCAGGCTCACCTTGCCGCCGAGGTTCGGGCCCGAGGTCGTCAGGTTCGTCCTGGTGTACCCGGGGTGCGCGCCGCCGGACAGCAACGACCAGCCGCGCTCGGCGGCGAGGTCGGCCAGGTGCAGCGTCAGCATCAGGTCGGCGAGCTTCGACTGGGCGTAGGCGGCGAAGGGGCTGTAGTCGTGCTCCGACTGCAGGTCGTCGAAGTCGATCCGGCCCCGGGCGGCCGTTCCGCTGCTCATGGTGGCGACGCGAGCGGCGCCGGCTTCCAGCAGCAGCGGCAGGAGGCGCACGGTCAGCGCGAACGGGCCGAGGTAGTTGCTGGCGAGCTGGAGCTCGAAACCGTCGACGCTCTCCATGCGCTTCGGCAGCATCATCACGCCGGCGTTGTTGAGCAGCAGGCCGAGCGGCCGGCCGTCGGCGACCAGGCCGTCGGCGAACTCCGCCACCGAGGACAGATCGGCCAGGTCGAGGCGGCGCACCTGAACGCCGACGCGCGGGTGTGCGGCGAGGATCTCGGCGCGGGCCTGTTCGCCCTTGGCGGGCGTGCGCACCGCGAGGACCACGTCCGCGCCGGCCCCCGCGAGGCGCTTTGCCGCCTCCTTGCCGGTGCCACTGTTCGCGCCGGTGACGACAGCGAGCCTGCCACGCTGGTCGGGGACGTCGTACATGCGGAGCTCCTTAAAGACCGTCGGTCTATTACTTCACCCAAGCTAACAGACCTACGGTCTCTAAACAAGAGACCTCAGGTCTGTAAGCTCTGGGCATGGAGTTCAAGCGCGCCCGCAGCGACGAGCAGCGAAACGAGCGGCGGCGGCAGATCCTGGCGACCGCGGCCGCGATGCTGACCGAGATGCCGGTCGCGGACGTCGCCCTGAACGAGCTGAGCCGGCGGGTCGGCCTGGCCAAGTCCAACGTGCTGCGCTATTTCGAGTCGCGCGAGGCGGTCCTGCTCGAGCTCCTGGACGCCGAGGTCCAGGCGTGGCTGGCCGAGCTGGAGCCGTTGCTGCAACCTGTCGACGGCACGCCGCGGGAGCGCGGCGACCGGCTCGCCGCCGCGCTGGCCGAGTCGCTGGCGCGACGGCCGGTGCTGTGCGACCTGAACAGCGCGCAGGCGTCGGTGCTCGAACGCAACGTGTCCACGGAGGTGGCGCTGCACTACAAGCGCGCGACGCGGCGCACCTTCGAAACCCTCGGCGCGCTCGTGCAGCGGTGCGTGCCGGAGCTCAGCCTCCAGGACGCGGCGCGGCTCGGCGCGGTCACCACGCTCATCGCCGCGGCGGCCTGGCCGTACAGCCAGCCACCGGCGGCGATGCTGGCCGCCTACGCCGCCGACCCCGAGCTGGCCGCGATGCGCGCGGACTTCACCGAGGTGCTCCGCCAGACCCTGGAGGTGACCATCTCCGGCCTCCTGGTCCGCGGCGAGGACCGGTCGATCAGCGCGGAACGCGCCGGCTGACGCAAGCCGTGGATCAGGACCTGTACCGCCGCAGCCGGGCGACCCTGCTCGCCTCCTGGGAGGAGTACGCCCGGGCCTCGGCCGGTGCCGCCGTACACCACCTGCCGGGCGTCAGCGCCGCGGTGTTCCCGGCCGAGCCGGAGCGGGCGGTGTACAACAACGCTGTCCTCGAGCCCGGCGCGGCGGCGGTGGCGGCGATGGAGGCCGTGTACCGCGCGGCCGGGATCGGTGACTTCGCGGCGTGGGTGCACGAGTCGGACGGCCCCGGGCGGTCGCGGCTGGAGCGGCGCGGGTACGCCGTCGCGGAGCACACCCGCGCGATGGCCCGCGAACTGGTCCCGCTGCCGCCGCCCGGGCCGGTCCCGGAGCCGGCCGGGTGGGCGGAGTACCTGGCGTTCGCCGGGCTGCCGGCCGGATTGCTCGCCACCGCCGACCACGCCGCGCTGCACCCGCTCGTCCTGCGGGAGGACGGTGTGATCGTCGCCGCCGCGCTCGCGTACGACCACGCCGGTGACTGCGGGATCTACAACGTCGCGACCGCGCCCCACGCGCGCCGGCGCGGCCTGGCCACCGCGCTCACGCTCGCCCAGCTGCACGCCGCGGCCGGCCGGGGCTGCACGACCGCGAGCCTGCAGTCGTCGCCGATGGCCGAGCGCGTCTACGCCGGCGTCGGCTTCCGCGACCTCGGACGGATCCTGGAGTACCGCCGGGTCGACCACTGAGCGGTCAGCCGCGCACCAGGGTCAGCGACTGGAACCGGAAGCCACGGCCCGTGTCGACCGGGTGGAAGTCCACCACCGTGAAGTGGGCGGCCGCCGCGAAGGCCAGCAGCTGCTCGTCCGTGCGCCAGGAGAAGAACCGCGGCGGTACGTGCGAGTCGGTGGGGGCCGGGCCCTCGGTGCTCTCGGTGCCGCCGTAGAGGCCGACGAAGAGCAGGCCGCCCTCGCGCAGGACCGCCCGGATCGACACGAGGACCGCCGGCAGGTCGTGGTCGGGGACGTGGAGCAGGCAGTTCAGGGCGTACACCGCGTCGAACGAGGCGGGTGGGAGGTCCAGTCGCAGGAAGTCCCTGACGTGGGCCTCGACGCCCTTCGCCCGGCAGTGCTCGACCATCGCTGGTGACAGGTCCACCGCGACGACGGCGAGGCCCTCCTGCTGGAAGTAGGCGCTGTCCTGGCCGGTGCCGGCGCCGATCTCCAGCAGCCGCGCGCCCGGCGCCAGCCGCTGCCGGAACGTCGCCCGCTCCGCCAGTTTCCACGGCTCCTTGGGCTGCTCGTCGCGCCAGGCGGCGCGGGCGTCGTACGCCTCCCGCAGCGGGGCCAGCACGTCGTCGTACCGAGTCATGCCGACGATCATCGCCGGGCGTGGCGGGATCCGCCACCGCGTTGGCGCCGTCCGCTACTGCCGCGCGGCCGGCGAGGTCTCCACGCCCGGCGGCCGCCAGCCCGGCGGCCAGAATGTTCTTCGCCGCGTTCACGTCGGCGTGCGCCTGGTGCCCGCAGGTGACGCACCGGAAGACCGCTTGGCTCTCGCGGGACTCCCGGGCGACATGCCCGCAGGCATTGCAGGTCTGCGACGTGAGCGCAGGATTGACCTTCACCCGCAGGTCCTCGACCGCGACCAAGCCGTGGTCACGGACAAGCCGGACGGCGGTCTGTGCGGCGAAGTCGGTCCGCCGCGCCCGGATGCGGGCGTTGAGCCGGCCGATCTGGGCACGTACCGCGTCGCGGCGCTTGGACCGGCGGTTGCGGCCGTGGACGCGAAGCGATCGGGTCAGTCGTTGCTGCAACCGCTTGAGCCGCTTCGCCTCTGCCTCGCTCACGATCTGCCGGTCGTGCAGGTCACCATTGGAGGTGGCAATCGCGACGGCCACGCCTCGATCGACGCCGACTGAGGGTTTGCCGTTCGGGGCGACCGCGGCCACGCCGTCCTCGACGCAGAACGAGATGTACCAGCGCCCGCCGTCACGGGACACGGTGGCGTTGCGGATGGCGCCGCCGAGCGGGCGTGTCCATCGGAACCGGACCGGTCCGAACTTCGGCAGCCGCACCTCGCCCCATCGTCGGCTGAGCCGTCGCACGGCGAGGTGGTTCGGGTCGGGGAAGCGGAACGACGGGGCGGTGCGCGTCTTGGACCGCCACCGCACCTTCCACGTTCCATGGGTCTTGCACGCCCGGTCCAGGTCGCGCAGGGTCTGTTGGAGTGTGTGAGACGGGGCGTCTGCCAGCCATGCGCACGCCGGGTCCTTCTTCGCCTCGGCCATCTGCCGGGCCTGCTCGATGTAGCCGATGAACGCGCCACGCCGCCGGTACTCGCGGCGCTGGTCCAGAGCCGTGTTCCACACTGCCCGGCACACCGCGCCGACCTGTTCGGCGTAGTCGGTCTGCTCAGCGGTGAGTGCCAACAGGTAGCGTCGGCCGGTCAGCATTCAGCGGCCCTTCTGCTGCTCGACGTACTGCTTCACGGCCGCCAGCGGGGCGCCGCCAGCGGTCGCCACGAAGTACGAGTTCGTCCACAAGGTAGGCAGCCTGGACCGCAGCGACGGGAATTCCTCGCGCAGCACCCGCGATGTACGGCCCTTCAGGGCCTTGACCAGCTTGTGGATGCCGAACTGCGGGTCGACTTCGACCAGCAGGTGCACGTGGTCGGGCATGACTTCCAATGCCACGAGCCACGCCCCCTTCTCCTCGAGCACCTCGCGGACGAGCTGCTTGAGCCGATCTTCGATCCGTCCGCCGAGAACCCTGCGCCGATACTTCGGGCACCACACCACATGGAAGGCGCACTGGAAGACGACAGGGGTGGAACGTCGTGGCCACCATGCGGGAGCCACAACCCCTCGACGGCGCGCTCGTCACCCGGCTCGACGTCACCGACCGCGCGTCCATCGACGACGCTGTCACCCAGGCCGTCGATACGTTCGAAACCATCGATGCCCTGGTGAACAACGCCGGGTACGGGGCCTACGGGCCGCTCGAGGCGTTCGACGTCGAACGGATCGAGCGGCAGTTCGACACCAACGTCACCACCATGCCGGCGATCGCCCGCGCGCTCGCCACCAGCACCCGCACGCTGCAGCGGCGGCTCAGCGCCGAGCGGACCAGCTTCCAGGCCGTCCTCGGCGCGACCCGCACCGCCCTGGCCGAGCATTACCTCGGCCGGGCCGACCTCACCCCGGACCAGATCTCGTTCCTGCTCGGCTACGACGACCCCAAGTCGTTCTACCGCGCCTTCCGCGGCTGGACGGGGACGACACCCGGTCAGGTGCGGGGTCAGGCCGTGGTCGAGATGAGGTAGTCGCGCAGCAGGCGGTGCCGGGAGTCGTCGTCGCGCAGCGGGCAGGTGCTGCAGCAGCTCTCGTCGCGCTCGCCGCTCTCCAGCGCGCTGCGGTAGTTGAGGCAGCAGGTGCCGCGGACCTGGAACAGGTGCCGGCCGCCCGGCCAGGCCACCGGGAACGGGGCGCCTCTCGTCAGCGGTACCGGAGCGTGCGCGGCGAGCTCGTCGACCAGGCGCTGCGCGCGGTCCCAGGCCGGGCCGGCGTCGCGGCCGGCGAGCTGGGCGACGCGGATGGCGGCTCCGGCCACCTCGTCGGCGACCGCGCCCCACAGCAGCCGCAGCCCGAACGGGGCGCGGGCCCGCACCGCCTCCAGCAGCGGCGCGAGGGTCGCGACGGCGCGGGCGGCCCACCAGGCGTCCAGGTCGTCGACGACGGTGCTGTCCGGATGGGCGGCGGCGGGGTCATCGGGCCGTACCGCGAGGGCGGGGCCGCGGAAGGCGCGGCGTTCGAGGTACCCCTCCCCGTGGATGCGCAGGGCGAGGTTCCCGGCGGCGGGGTCGGGGCAGCGCTCATCGAGCACGATCGCCGCGACGGTGCCGCCGACGACGGCCTCGGCGACGACCGCGCCGAGCATGCTCCCGGCGACGTTGCGCCGGCCGTGCCGGTCCTCCAGCAGCCGCAGTACCGCATCCGCGTGGCCGCCGTCGACGAACCGCTCCAGCGGCACCCACGCCGGGTCCGGCTCGGGCCGCACGTCGAAGCCGGCGTCGGGGTCGAGCGCGTCGAGCCGGTCGGCGGTCTCGGTGAGCGGGTCCAGCATGAGGTTAGGGTAACCTAAGTTGTCGGTAATGCGACCGACCGTGTCGCGAATTCCCGCAACCTGCCGGTTGAGCTGCGCAAACAGCCGTTTCCGGCGGTTGACGGCCGCCGTTAGCGTGAGCGCTCCGTGATCATCGAAGGAGCACACGCACATGAAGCGCCTGGCGCTGTCGATAACCTGCACCGCCCTGCTCGGCCTGACCCTGACCGCTTGCGGCGACTCCGGGTCGGACACGCCCGCGTCGGCGGGGTCCGCTCCGGCCGCCTCTTCGGGCTCCTCGTCGGCCGCCTCGAAGCGGGCGGCGTTCCCGAAGGGTGACGCCGGCGCGAAGTCCCTGATGGAGGCCCTCCGCGCGGCCGACGGCCCGGAGACGGTGAAGACCCTCCAGCCGACCGCCGCCGACTACGCCGCCGTGTTCACCGACGACCTGGCGGGCAAGGCCGAGTCGTTCTACAAGACGAAGCTGTGGAACGGCCAGAAGGTCGACATGGGCGTCTCGGCGGCCCAGACCGACCTCAAGGTCTTCCAGGCCACGAGCGAGGACATCCGCAAGTGGACCAAGGCCGTGGAGCGCGACTTCCCGGGCGGCTACAAGCAGCTGGGCCCGCACCTGAAGCCGGGCCTGACGGTGTACCGCTGGAAGTACACCGAGCCGGGCGAGGACTCGGGCCGCGCGTACGAGGGCCTGGTCTACGTGAACGACCACTGGATCTGGGTCCCGAAGGCCTGGGAGATCCTGGAGCAGTGACGGCCCCGGGCAGGCGCGCCCGCCTCTTCGTCTCCGGACGGCGAGGCGGGCGCGCGGGGCCCGGATCGAGGAGCTGCGCCCGTCAACGCTCGGACGACACTTCGTAGCGGGTGGCGATCGCGGCGGCGCGGTTGCGCAGGGCGGTGCGCAACCACTGCGGGGCCAGGGCTTCCGCGTTCGTGGCCAGCTGCCACAGCGCCCATTCGGCGTGCCGCTGGTCCTGGAAGGTCACCTCCAGCCGCAGCCAGCCGTCCGCGTCGGCTGCTTCGGCAAGGACGGCCAGCGCGGTGCCCACCAGGTCCTCCCGCCGCGCCGGGTTCACCCGGACCAGCACGGTGACCTGGTCGCCGCCGGTCCGGAACCGCGTGCTGCGCTCCTGCCAGGCCCGGTCCAGATCGACCCGGTCCGGTCGCTGTGCGGGTTCGGCGAGCTCCTCGGCGGCCAGGACCCGGGACAGCCGGTAGGTGCGGTCCGCGCCGGACCTGGTGGCCAGCAGGTAGCCCTGCTCCCGCACGGTGACCAGGCCGATCGGGTCCACCGTGCGCCACTTCGGGGCCTGGCCCACCGCCGCGTAGTGGATGCGCAGCTTGTGCCCGGCGAACACCGCTCGCCGAACCTCGGCCACGATGCGGTCGGGAACCTCCTCCGCGACCAGCCGGCGCGACAGCAGGTCGGTCTCCGGGTCGATGAGCAGGCGCTCGACCGCGCCGGCCGCGGTGTCCCGGTAGCTCTCGGGCAGCGCGTCGAGCACCTTGAGCATGGCCGACGCGAGCGCCGAGCCGAGCCCGAACGCCTGCGCGCCGCGCCGCGACCCGGCGATCAGCAGGGCGAGCGCCTCGTCGTGGTTCAGCCCGGTGAGCTCGGTCTGGAAACCGGGCAGCAGCGCGAACCCGCCGTGCCGCCCGCGTTCGGCGTAGACCGGGACACCGGCCGCGGACAGCGCCTCGATGTCGCGCAGCACGGTGCGGGTGGACACCTCCAGCTCCCGGGCCAGCGTGGCCGCGGACAACCGCCCGCGCTGGCGCAGCAGCAGCACCAGCGAGACCAACCGGTCGGCCCGCACACGGAAACTATGCCAGCAATACACGACACAGGATGTCGTGTATTGGCTGCGAAGCTCACCGGCGTGTGGGTTCGCCACACTCTCGATGAATGGAGCTGCGTTGGCAATGGATCGATCGGCGGTCAACCCGTGGACGTGGTCGGTGGGGCTGGGGTACAGCCAGGGCGAGCTCGTCTCCGGGCACACCCGGACCCTGTACTGCTCCGGGCAGACCGCGATGAGCGGCGACGGCAAGCCCCAGCATGCCGATGACCTTTCGGCACAGCTGGCGCTGAGCCTCGACAACCTGGAGGCCGTGCTCGGCGAGGCCGGCATGTCCCTCGCGAACCTCGTCCGGCTCAACGTCTACACCACCGACGTCGACCGGCTCTTCGAGCACTACGGCGTGCTGGCGTCGAGGCTGGGCGCGGCCGGGGTGGCGCCGACCACCACGATGCTCGGGGTGACCCGGCTGGCGATCCCCACCCTGATGGTCGAACTCGAGGGCACCGCCGTCGCGTGACGTCACCCCACCGGCCGGGTCCGGGCGGCGAGGAAGGGACGGGTCAGCTCCATCCAGCGGCTGCCGCAGGCGCAGCGACGGTACCGCACGGTGCCCTCGGAGGTCGGGTGGGAGGACTCGACGGCGGCCGTCGCGGCACCCAGGTCTGGAACGACGACGTGCCGCGGAAGGAGGCGCTGCCGCGCCAGGCCCGCAGGGCGACGTGCTGCAGCAGGTCCTCGGCGTCGTGCGGGTGCTGCATCGCGCGGCGGCAGTACGCCCGCAGCGCCGGCAGCGCCGCCCGCCAGGCGGCGGTGAAGCGGTCCCCGTCGACGAGCGCACCCGCCGCCGTGTCGTCACCGGGCATTCCCATCCGAGGCTCCGTCCCCGGCCGCCACGACCGGCCGGTGCGATCATCTGACCACGCGCGGTGCCGGGGGTGGATCGGCGTGGCATGCACGAACAGGGCCCCGACCGGCCTGCCCGGTCACGCCGGTCCGGTGGGGCGCACCGTTCGTTCGGCGTGCCCATTCCGGGACTTCGGCGCCCCGGATGCGCTTGTGGGGCCTGCGATTCAGCGTGCCGGACGGCGGCCGCGGTGCGGGGTGTTGCCCGCGGTCCGCGGCACGGGCAACAGGCAGCCGCTCAGGTCAGGACCTCCCACACCGGGTGGCTGACGATGACCGGGCGGTCCTGGTCGGCCTCGGTCGTCATCACCGGCTGCCAGAGGGTGCGCACCCCGCGCCGGTTGACCAGGCGCAGCTCGCCGGAGCACGACGGGCAGCGGATCGTGCCCCGGGCCAGTTCGCCGGCGTGCGCCGGAAAGTACCCGTACGCGTCGGTCTGCGGCTGCGGGCCGGGCAGCGCCATGTGTGCCGACCAGTCGACCTCGGCGGCGGTACGCCGCGGCCGGCAGGCGGGGCACGGCACCCGGACCAGGTGCCAGAACGCGTCGGTGGTGAACTCCTCGCGGTAGTAGCCGTACCGCCGGACGAACGCCCGCAGCAGCCTGGCCGGGCCGCGCGGCGCGACCATCGTCTCCGGCGCCGACGTGATCGGGTCGCCGTTGTTGATGAGCGCCGCGAAGCGTGCCGTCTCGGCGTCGGTGAGCGCCCGGGTGCCCAGCAGCGGCTCGGGCGCTGGGTCGGTGAGCAGTCGCACCTCCGACAGCCGGCGCTCGCCGCGGCGGGGCCGCCGGCCGGCGGCGGTGAGCCAGCGCACCGCGAGCGCCTCGGTCGACGTCCAGAACGACGTGAAGTAGTCCGGCGACGGGAAGAAGATGACCCGGCCGGTGGCCCGGATCTCGTGCATGAGCCGGGCCGCGCCCTCCCACTGCTGCTGCTGGGTGACGACCTCGGTCGGGTAGGCGAACTCGTTGGGCGGCACCATGCGCACCGGCCGGCCGGTCCGTGCGACGAACTCCGCGCGCCAGGCCTCCGCCTCGGCCTGCCGGGTGCCGCGGAAGCTGAGGAAGAAGTCGGCCGGGTCGTCGAACATCCAGTACGGCAGGGAGGCTCCGGCGACCGGCCCGCCCTGCTCGCCGCCCTGCTCGCCGGCGACCCGGGCCAGCTGCCGGTCGAACCACTCGCCGAGCACGTCGTTGCCGAAGGCGGCGCCGTGGACCGGCGCGCACTGGTGACGGGTCAGCACGTTGCGGGGCAGCGGGGTGCGGCTCATCAGCAGGTGCTTGGGCGAGAGCTTCGTCCACATCGTCATCGCCCGGTACACGTCCTGCGGGCCCTCGACCGAGCCGTCCCAGGCCAGCAGCGTGCGCACGGCCTGGGCGGCCAGCGCGGTGCCCCGGTCGGCGCCCTCGGGCGCGACCTGCAGGTGGAAGCCGCGGCGGGCGCAGGCCGGCGCGACGTGCTCGTCGAGCAGGCGCTGGCCGGCGTCGTTGCGGACGCCGAAGTACATCACCGAGCGCACGGTCAGCGCGCCCCGCCGTGCAGGGTGTCGGTGAGCTCGAGGTGCAGCTGCCGCGCGGCCGGGCTGCCGCGCCGGTGGCGCAGCAGCTCACCGGCGAGGCTGCGCAGCTCGCCGATCGTCGACGCGGAGCGGGTGTAGCGGACCGCGGCCAGCGCCTCCCGGCCGGCCTCGCTGGCCCGGTCGAAGTCGCCGTCGACGGCGTGCGCGAGGGCCAGCCGGGCGCTGAACAGGCCGCGGGCCCGCCGCGCGGTGGCCGGGATGCCGGCGACGGCGCGCTGCAGCAGCACGGCGGAGCGGTCCGGCTCGCCGAGGTCGTGGTAGCACCAGCCGGCCGTCGCGGCCTGCAGGTCGGCGACCGTGGACGAGCCCAGCGGCGCCGCGGCGGCGCGACCGCCGGTGTCCATGAGCTCCGCGGCCCGCCCCAGGGCGTCGGCGCACCGGCCGAGCGCACCGGTCAGCGCGTACCCCTGGGCCTGCCGGTGCAGCGCCAGGGCGTGCACCCGGGCGGAGGCCGGCCGCAGCAGCGCCTCGGTGGCGGCGTCGAGCACCTGCGCGCTGTCGCGGCGGTACAGCGCCATCTCGGCCCGGCGGACCCAGACGTAGGCGACGAGGTCGTCGTCGCCGGCCGCGAGGGCGAGGCGCTCGGCCCGGTCGGTGTGCAGCAGCGCGGCGGTGTGGTCGCCGGCCTCCTGGGCCAGCCAGCCGGCGTACTCGGCGAACCGCGCCGCCAGCAGCAGGTACTCCGGGCGCCGGCCCGGCCCGGCGAGGGCGGCGGCGTAGGCCACCTGACCCTGCGCGACCACGCTGACCAGGAGCGGGCCGGACGGCATCCGCTGCCCCTGCACGCGCAGCTGCTCGAGGGTCCCGGCGAACGACTCCGCCAGCTCCGGGTCCTGCAGCACGGCGACCGACGCGCCGGCGTCGAGGGCGGCCAGCGGCACCCCGTCGCCGGGATCGACCTCGGCGCCGCCGTCGCGCCGCAGCCGCAGCGTGAGCTCGGCGCCGAGCCCGCGGGCGCCGTCCGGGACGCCGGCCAGGACACCGGCCGCGGCACCCGCCGGGGCGCCGGCCGCCGCGACCAGCTCGCCGTCGGCGCCGAGCACGGCGTCGCAGCGCAGTACGAAGTCGTGGGACGGGTTGCGCCGGTTGGTCTCCACCTTGCTGACGTAACCGGGGTCGTAGTGCACCTTCTCGGCCAGGGCCCGCAGGCTCAGCCCGGCGCTCTCGCGCCGGCGTCGCAGCTGCGTGCCGAAGAGCTCTGCCGTGCTCACGGTCACCGCCATCCGTGCCGTCGATCGGGGCCAGCGCGCCAAATGTACGGCCGGCGCGCACTTGGACGGCATCCGTCGTCGGCCCGTTGACCGATGCCCGGACGGCGGTCAACGGGCACCGGCTGTCCGGTGGTCGATGGCGTCCGCACAGTGGGGGCATGAGCGGTTCCGCCTCCTCGGCACCGTACCGCGCCCCGGCGGTGACGAGGTTCTGGTTCTGGTGCGGCGCCTTCGACCACCGGCTGATCACCACGCCGGTCGAGGCGATCCGCGCCGCGCAGGTCGGCATGTTGGTGTTCCTCGTCGGCGTCATCGCCTCCGTCACGTTCGGCCTCTACGCCACGGTCGTGCACGGCCGGCTCACTCCCCTGACGGCGTGCTTCGCGGTGCTGTGGGGCATCGTGGTGTTCTGCATCGACCGTTCCATCCTCGGCGACCCGCACTACGGCGACCTCACCGAGGCCGAGCGCGCGGGCGACGCGGCCGCGGGCGGCCCGCCGTGCCCGCGCAGCGCGGCGCCGAGCCCGCCGACGGGTT
>NZ_JBEXCY010000274.1:0-13876 GCF_040605515.1 Dactylosporangium sp. NPDC005572
GCTTCGGCCGCCGCTTCACCGGCGACGGGCGCGACGTCGACCTGTGGGAGCCGTCGCCGCTCGCCGCGGCCGGGCAGCGGCTCGGGGCGGTGGGCGTGACGGCTGCGGTACTGCTGCCGCTCCTGCCCTTCGCGATGCCGGCCGGCATCCTGGAGCGCTTCGGCAGCGGGGCCGGCGGCGGGCCGGGCATCGGCGGCGGGGGCGGCAGCGGCCGGTCCGTGAGCATGTTCGCCCTGCTCGACGGCCAGCTGAACCGCTCCAAGAAGACCGACATGATCAAGGTCACCAACGTCAACGACAAGAACCCGTTCTACCTGCGGTTCAACGTGCTCGAGGAGCTGACCAACAAGGGCTTCAACGGCAAGCCGATCACCGGCGGCCAGTCGGTCAACTCGGGCATCGCCGGCCCGACGTGGGAACCGTCGGTCAAGACCACGACGTACAAGGCGAACATCGAGATCACCAACGAGCTGGCGATCGCCTACCTGCCGATCTACGTCTGGCCGACCAAGATCGAGAAGGTCGACAGCGAGTGGGCCTTCGACCGCCGTACCTCGGTCGTCTACGCGAGCAAGAACAAGCAGACGTCGGCCAAGAAGAAGTACACGGTCGAGTACGTCCGCCCCGACATCACCAACGACGACCTGCGCAACGCCGACCCGATCAACACCAACGACCCGCAGCTGCGCGACGTGCTGTCGGCGCCGGCCAACACGTACGTCAAGAACCTCGTCGCCGAGCTCACCAAGGGCAAGACGACGGAGCTGGACAAGGTCCTGGCGATCTACAACTTCTTCGCGCCCTCGAACGGCTTCGTCTACGACACGTCGACCGGCCCCGACACCAGCGGCACGAAGATCGTCGACTTCCTGCAGAACAAGCGGGGCTACTGCTCGCAGTACGCGGCCGCCTTCGGCTGGCTGCTCCGCGAGGCCAAGATCCCGTCGCGGGTCGCGTTCGGCTTCGCCCGCGGCGGCGACCGGCAGGGCGACACGATGACCCTGACCAACATCAACCTGCACGCGTGGACCGAGGTCTACTTCCCCGGCTTCGGCTGGCTGCCGTTCGACGCCACGCCGGCCACCGCGATCCCGGGTTCGGTCACGCCGTCGTACCTCCCCCGCACCGACGACACCGTCGTGGGTGACGACCCGGTCGACCGCGGCGGCGCCGACCCGGGCGCCGACCCGTCGTCGAGCGCGGCGGCCCCCGGCTCCGACCAGGGCAACAACCCGGGCACGACCACCGGCGACACCGGGCCGAAGGAGGCCTCGCTCCTGGAGACGACGGCCGCCGTCGCGCCCTGGGCGGGCGGCGGACTCATCCTCCTGCTGCTGCTCCTGTCGCCGGCCCTGGCCCGCAACCGGATCCGCCGCCGTCGCCTGACGGTGGCCGCCCCGGGCCCGGCGCCCGTGGCGCACACGCCACCCGGCTCGCCCCCGGACGCGCCCACGATGACGGTCCTGCCGATCGACGACCAGTCCTACGTCCGGGCCCGCGCCGACGCCCACAGCGCCTGGGACGAACTCGTCGACCTCATGATCGACTACCACGTGCCCACCGACGAGGCCGAGACCCCGCGCGCGACGGTCGACCGCCTGGTCCAGAAGGAGCGCCTGCGCGACAAGGCCCAGACCGGCGTCCACCTCCTGAGCACGGCCGAGGAGCACGCGCGGTACGCCCGCCGCCCGCTGACCGGCCGCGAGCTCCGCGCGGCGGTGTCGGACGTCCAGTCGGCGTTCGCCGCCCGGGCCCCACGCAAGACCCGCATCCTGGCGGTCGTGCTGCCACCGTCGGTCCTGCGCCGCTGGCGTGTGGCGGCGGCCAACCGCTCGAGCACGGTCTCCCTGACCCTGGGGCGCGGCTGGGACCAGCTGATGCGGGCCTTGAGCGTCCGCCGCTTCGTGGCCAGGAGAGCCGACCGCTGACCGTTCGTACCGAATGGGGCGCCCGCCGCAGTCCGGCAGGCGCCCCTTTTCTTGCCGTTCGCTCTCACTGTCCGGCCGCCACACCGCAAGCTGGCGTCCTGACCGGTTGAGCGCCGGCCGCGGTTGATCTCGGTGGCGCTTCCCCGCCTGGGCGCCCTCTCACACCCCATGATCAAGGGAAACTTCTGGCTGCCATAACGACCAGATGTTTCCCTTGATCATGGAGCGGCGGGCCGCCGGGGCGCAGTCGATCGGACATATCGGAAATGTCGCTCAGTTCATCGGTTCTGCCCACGGAAAGCGCGAGTGGCGCGCAGCCTCGTGTCTTCACGAGGCGCGCGCCACTCAACGGAGTGCCGAGGGGCGGCTGGCCGCCCGCTGGAGTCGCGACTGGGACCCGAAGGTCAGACGTCACCCTCGGGGCGACGGCGCCAGCGCTCCTCCAGGCGGTCGACAAGGCCACCACGACGGGAACGGGTGCGGCGGGAGGCGGTGCCGCCGACCACGTGCAGGTCGGTGGTCTGGCCGCGCCGGTACGCTTGCATGCCGAACGCCAGGGCGCCCAGCATGACGACGAATCCGCCGACGCCGAGTGGCGGGACGGATATGGCGACACCGTAGACGAGCAGCCCCATGCCGGCGATGAGGAACACCAGGGCGGCGATCATCCGGCGCTTGGCATGGAACCGCGGGTCGGTGGCGCGCACCGCAGACGCGAACTTGGGATCCTCGGCAAGCGACCGCTCGATCTGCTCGAACAGCCGCTGCTCGTGCTCCGAGAGCGGCACGGCACTCCTCCCCGGTCGCGAAGGCCGGTCCTGATGGACCGGCAGTCCGGCACAGCCGGACGGCTGCGTACTGGCAAGTTTACGAGGGGGTCAACCCGTCGGAAAGCGGGACGTTGGTCCAGCCGTGCCGATTTTCCGCCGAGTGTGGCTCCTAGGTCCTTCCATTGTGTCGCGTCTGGGACTCTCCTGCCCGCTCCTGGGCGGGTGCGGCGCCGTTTCCATCCTGGCGCAACCCGTCGCCGCCGAGCAGGCTGGCCGGTTTCACGAGCCCCGACCCGAACCGCGCGGCCACCGCGTCGGCCGCCCGCTCGGCGTCGCGCCAGCCGTGGTCGCGCTCCCCGAGCGTCATCTGGCGGGGCGCGCCGTCGGCCTGGACGAGGCCCTCGACGCGTACCCCGATCAGGCGAATCCGCTCCCCCGGCCGCGCCGCCTGGAACAACGACCAGCCGATCTCGAAGATCTCGCGGCTGACGTCGGTGGGGACCTCGATGGTGCGGGACCGGCTCAGCGTCTGGAAGTCGGCCAGCCTGATCTTGACCGACACGGTGCGACCGGCCTGGCCGGCGTGGCGCAGGCGCTGGGCGACCTTCGTCGACAGGGCCAGCATCGTCCGTCGGATGATTGACAGGTCGCTCACATCGACGTCGAACGTCGTCTCGGCGCCGATCGACTTCTCCACGTGCTCGGAAATCACCCGCCGGGGGTCCCTCCCCCAGGACAGCTCGTGCAGGTGGACGGTCGCGGCGTCGCCGACGGCGGCCCGCAGCATGCCCACGGGCGCCGCGGCGAGGTCCGCGACGGTCCGCAGGCCGAGCCTCTGGAGGGTCTCGGCCGTCTTCTCGCCGACACCCCACACCGACGCCACGGGTAACGGATGCAGATACTCCAGCACCCGGTCGACCGGGATGACGACCATGCCGTCGGGCTTGGCCCGGGTCGAGCCGAGCTTCGCCATGAACTTCGTCGGCGCCACCCCGACCGAGCAGGTCAGCCGCTGCTCCTCGGCGACCCGCTTGCGGATCAGCGCGGCGATCTCGGCGGGCCGCCCGAGCAGCCGCCGCGCGCCGGCCACGTCGAGGAACGCCTCGTCGAGCGACAGCGGCTCGACCAGCGGCGTCACGTCTCTGAAGATCGCCATGACGGCTCGCGACGCCTCGCCGTACGCCGTGAAGTCCGGCGGCAGGAACACCGCGTGCGGGCACAGCCGCTGCGCCCGGCTGCCGGGCATGGCGCTGTGAACCCCGTACTTCCGGGCCTCGTAGCTCGCCGCCGACACCACCCCGCGCGGCCCGGCGCCGCCCACGATCACCGGCTTGCCACGCAGCTCCGGTCTCCGGCGGACCTCCACCGACGCGTAGAACGCGTCCATGTCCACGTGCAGCACTGTGCAGCCGGTGTCGTCGGCCCCGGGCCCGAACTCCCCCGACCCCGCCCCGTCGCGCGGCACCACCTGACTTCGCCCCACAACGCGAACCCTAGCGGGACCCTCTGACAATTCCGGCCGCCCGAGCCGGACAGCCGTGTAATTGACTCGAAGTTAGGTATGCCTTACCTTCCTGGCATGGCCCTCCTCGCGATGACGTCGCCGCTGGCACCGGTCGTCGCCGCACTGGAGGGGCTCCGCCGCCGCCACCCGGAAGAGGTGGCGTGCATCGCGCCGGGCTTGATCATCCGCCCCGACGAGGGCGCCGTGCGCGCCTTGACCGCGGAGGCTTTGGCCGTACTCCTGGTGGCCGGCTGGACCCGAGCCCACCGCGTCCCTCTACTCTTCGCCGACGCCACGTTCCTCACCGGCGCCGGCCGGCTGGGCATCACCCGGGCCCGCGTGGCCGTACTCGACGGCGACCCGTCAGCAGGCCGCCCCGGCGTGGTGGTCGCCCGCGCAAGGCGCGACCTCCTGACGATCGTGCAGGACAACCTGTGCACCCTGTCCCCGGGCCCGGACCTGGCGTCAGCAATCCACACGCTGACCGAACGCTGGGCCCTACCAGCCACACGAGACGCATCGCTTTTGATGCATCATTTCTGATACATCAGAACGGATGCATCAGGCCTGATCCAGCGCAGCGAGCGGCGCGGCGGTCCCCCACACGCGCCACGACCTCCTGGCGGTCCCACAGGACAACCACTGCGCCCGTCGAACGCCGCCCGACGGCAACCCCACCAAGGGCATCGCTTCTGATGCATCGTTTTCGATGCATCCGTTCCGATGCATCCGAACTGATGCATCCGAACTGATGCATCCGAACTGATGCATCCGAACTGATGCATCAATGCCGGTACAGCGGCGCAAGCGAGAAAGGCGCGGAGACGGCCCATGGCGGGGCCAATGGGCAGGGCTGGGGCAGACGCGGCGGGGCGGGGCAAGGCGAGGCGCAAGGCGAGGCGAGGCGAGGCGAGGCGAGGCGAGGCGGGGCGCAAGGCGGGGCGGGGCGCAAGGCGGGGCGGGGCGCAAGGCGAGGCGGGGCGGGCAGGGTCAGCGGCGGACCACGAGCAGCGGGATCTGCATCTCCGCCGCCGTACTCGAGCCGTGGAACGCGATCATCTGCCGCAACCGCGGCGGCTCGTGGGCGCTGGCCATGACCACCCAGCGGTCGCGGCAGGCCACCACCACGTCGCCCACGCGGGCCAGGTGTTGTTGAGGGATCGGGCCGAACCAGCCGGACGCCACCGCTTCATCGCGCGGCACCACCCACGCGCCGTCGCCCAGGACGCCGCGCCAGGAGGCGATCACGTCGTCCAGCGCGCCCGGGATCACGTGCAGGTAGCGGACGCGGGGTTCGCCGGCGACCACCGCCACGCCGTCGCGCAGGCGGGCGTCCAGGTCCAGGTCCAGGCGCCGGTCCGCGGGGATGTCCAGCTGGCCGTGGTCGGCCGTGACGACCAGGGCCGAGTCCGGGGGCAGGCCGTCGATCAGGCGGGTCAGGAGACGGTCGGCCGACGAGACGGCCGAGCGCCACTCGCCGGTGCCGATGCCGTAGTCGTGGCCGGCGCGGTCGACGTCCGGCAGGTAGCCGTAGACCAGGTGCGAGTCCCGGACCGCGGACAGCATGGAGTCGGCGACCGCGTCGGCCACCACGCCGGCGCCGAAGCGGGCGCCGCGGTAGGCGGAGACGGACAGGCCGCTGCGTTCGAAGGCCGGGTTGCTCACGACCGTCGCGACGAGGCCGGCGTTGGCGGCGCGGGTGAAGGCGGTGGGCAGCGGCTGCCAGGCGGCCGGGTCGGGCTCGTCGGTCCAGTGCAGGTGGTTGACGATCTTGTCCGTGCCGGGCTGGTTGAGGGTGATGCCGACGATGCCGTGGGCGCCGGGGGGCGCGCCGGTGCCGAGCGTGACCAGGCTGACCGGGGTCGTCGACGGGAAGCCCGAGGTGATCGAGCGCGCGGTGCCGAGGCGGCCGCCGATGATGTCGGTCAGCGTGGGCGCGTGCGGCGCGGCGATGCCCAGCTGGTGCCAGCCCAGGCCGTCGAGGAGGACGACCGCCACGCGGCGCACGCCCTGCAGGGCCGGGCCGAGGCCGAGGGCGTCGCGCTCGTAGGGCATGCCGAGCACGCTCAGCACGCTGGGCATCACCTCGGCCAGGCTGGCCTGCCCGTATCGGGGCGGCAGCAGGTCGAGCTGCCCCATCAGGACTTCCGCGCCAGGAGGTGCAGCTGCGTGGCGATGTCCCGGTACGGCGGGAGGCCGGCCAGCGCGAGCTCGAACGCCTGGAGGGCCTCGGGCTCGCTCTCGGCGACGGTGCCGGGCACCAGGTCGGCGACGACCCGGACCCCGTGGATCTGCTCCACGGTCAGCCCGGCCTCGCTGAGCAGCTCGGTGGCGGTCTCGGCGGAGTACCGCCGGCGCAGCCGGTCGCGCGTGTCGCCGCGGCCGTCGGGGCTGGCGACGAGCAGCGACGCGGCCGCGAGGTGCCCGCCGATCGCCTTGGCCAGCACCGCCGCGGCCCGGCTGGCGACCACCACGCTGGCGGCGCCGCCGGGGCGCAGGGTCGCGGCCAGCGCGGCGACGACCTTGTGCGGGTCGTCGACGACCTCGAGCATGCTGTGGCACAGCACCAGGTCGACGCTCTCCGGCGGTACCAGATCGGCCAGACCGTCGCCGTCACCCTGGACGGCGCTGACCCGCTCGCCGACCCCGGCCTCCGCCGCCCGGCGGATGAGTGCCGCCAGGGCGTCGGGGCTGGGATCGACGACGGTAACCGTGTGGCCGGCCCGGGCGAGCGGCACGGCGAACCCGCCGGTGCCGCCGCCGACATCGAGGGCGGTCATCGGGCGGCCGGCCCGCGCCAGCTCGTCGCGCAGGACCCGCCAGACGACGGCGGTGCGGGGTGCTGAGGACTCCACCCGTCAGACCCTAGTCCACGCTAGGAGTACAGCTGCGCACCAGTCTCGACGAACTCGCGGGACTTCGACCTGAGCCCCAGGTCCCGCAGCTCGTGCGAGATCTTCATCGAGCAGAACTTCGGGCCGCACATCGAGCAGAAGTGGGCGGTCTTCGCAGGCTCGGCGGGCAGCGTCTCGTCGTGGTACGCGCGGGCCGTGTCCGGGTCCATCGCCAGGTTGAACTGGTCCTCCCAGCGGAACTCGAAGCGCGCCTTCGACAGCGCGTCGTCCCACGCCTGCGCGCCCGGGTGCCCCTTGGCCAGGTCGGCCGCGTGCGCCGCGATCTTGTAGGCGATCACCCCGGCCTTGACGTCGTCGCGGTTGGGCAGGCCCAGGTGCTCCTTGGGGGTGACGTAGCAGAGCATCGCGGTGCCGTACATGGCGATCATGGCGGCGCCGATCGCCGAGGTGATGTGGTCGTACGCCGGCGCCACGTCGGTCGTGAGCGGGCCGAGCGTGTAGAAGGGCGCGTCGTGGCACCACTCCTTCTGGAGGTCGACGTTCTCCTTGATCTTGTGCATGGGCACGTGCCCGGGCCCCTCGATCATCACCTGGACGTCGTGCTCCCAGGCGATCTTCGTCAGCTCGCCGAGGGTCCGCAGCTCGGCCAGCTGCGCCTCATCGTTGGCGTCGGCGATCGACCCGGGCCGCAGCCCGTCGCCGAGCGAGAAGGCGATGTCGTATTTCGCGAACAACGAACAAAGCTCGGCGAAGTTCTCGAAGAGGAAGTTCTCCTCGTGGTGCGCCAGGCACCAGGCGGCCATGATCGAACCGCCCCGCGACACGATCCCGGTCACCCGCCCGACGGTCAGCGGCACGTACCGCAGCAGCACGCCCGCGTGGACCGTCATGTAGTCGACGCCCTGCTCGGCCTGCTCGACGATCGTGTCGCGGTACACCTCCCACGACAGCTTCAGCGGGTCGCCGCCGACCTTCTCCAGGGCCTGGTACAGCGGCACCGTCCCGATCGGCACCGGCGAGTTGCGGATGATCGCCTCCCGGGTCGCGTGGATGTGCTTGCCGGTGGACAGGTCCATGACCGTGTCCGCGCCCCACTTCGTCGCCCAGGTGAGCTTGGCGACCTCCTCCTCCACGCCGGAGGTGACGGCCGAGGTGCCGATGTTGGCGTTGACCTTCACCAGGAACCGGCTGCCGATGATCATCGGCTCGCTCTCCGGGTGGTTCACGTTGTTCGGCAGGATCGCCCGGCCCGCGGCGATCTCCTCGCGGACGACGGACGGCTCGACCGCCTCGCGGATCGCGACGAACTCCATCTCGGGCGTCACGATCCCCTGCCGCGCGTAGTACAGCTGCGTTCGTTCGACGCCCCGCTCCGCGATCCACGGCGCGCGCAGCGCGGGCAGGCCGGCCGGCGGGTCGTTCAGCGGCCCGGACGTGTCGTAGAGCCGGACCGGCGGGTTGTCACCGGTGAGGTCGACCTCGGCGAACGGGACCTGGATGTCGGGCCGCGAGCCCTGGACGTACACCTTGCGTTTCATGCGCGAGCTCCCTCTTTCGGGCAGACTGCAGCGTCTCCTGAGCCGGCCGGCGCAGGAGTGTCGAAATAAAGCGGGTACTGGTCGAACAGCGGGTACTAGCGGAACGGGCCCCAGTCGAGCGGGCCGTGACCGGACCCCAGCGTCCAGCCGGCCGAGCGTGACAGCGCCTCGTGGACGTACGCCTTCGCGCCGTGCAGCGCCTCGGCGAGCGGCTCGCCGAGCGCGAGCCGGGCGGCCGTCGCCGCCGCGAACGTGCACCCGGTGCCGTGGTTGTTGGCCGTGTCGATCCACGGCGCGGTGAGCAGTTCGGTCGTGCCGGCGTGCCAGACCACGTCGACGGCCTCCGCGCTGCCGCGCAGGTGCCCGCCCTTGACCACGACGCACGCCGGCCCGTAGGCGGCGAGGTCCTCGGCGGCCTTCACCGCGTCGTCGACGTCGGTGACCTCGCGGCCCAGCAGCACCGCCGCCTCCCGGAGGTTCGGGGTCACCACGGTGGCGTGCGGGAAGAGCAGGTCGAGGTAGGCGCGCTCGGCGTCGGCGGTGAAGAGGCGGTCGCCGGACGACGCCACCAGCACCGGGTCGACGACCAGCCCGGGCAGCCGCGGCGCGAAGCTGGCGACGAGGGCCACGGTCTCCGGGGTGGCGAGCATGCCGGTCTTGACCGCCGCGACCGGCAGGTCGGCGAGCACCGCGTCGAGCTGCTCGCCGACGAACGCGGCCGGCACCGCCGAGATGCCCCGCACCCCGACCGTGTTCTGCGCGGTCAGGGCGGTGATCGCGCTGGTACCGAAGACGCGGTGCGCGGCGAACGTCTTGAGATCGGCCTGGATCCCGGCCCCGCCACCCGAGTCGGATCCCGCGATGGTGAGCGCCACGACGGGGTTCATGCGGTCAGCAGCTCCTTCACGAACCGGGCCGGGTCGTCGGCGCGCATGACGGCGCCCATCACGGCGACGCCGGCCGCGCCCTGGTCGAGGCAGTCGCGCACCCGGGCGGGCGAGTCGACGCCGCCGAGCGCGTACACCGGGACGGACACCGCGAGCGCCATCCGGCCCAGGCCGGCCAGCCCGAGCGGCGGGCCGTAGCCCGGCTTGGAGCGGGTCGGGTAGATCGGCGACAGGGTCGCGTAGTCGACGCCGTCGTCGGCCGCGGCGACCAGCTCGGCCAGGTCGTGGCACTTGCGCAGCCGCGGCCCCTCCTCCAGCAGGAGCGCCCCGCCGGCCCCGCCGATCATGGCGCCGAGCCGGCCGGCGAGCTCCGCGCGCTCCCCCGCCGGCAGGTCGTCCTCGCGGAGCACGAAGATCCGCGCCCCGCCGTCGATCGCCCGGTTGACCACCTCGTCGAGCGGCCGGGTGGCCTGGCGGCGGTCGGTGAAGACGATGAGCCCGGGCGTCACCACGGCAGCCCGCCGGTGGGGCTCGACGCGGTGGCGTGCAGGCGGCGCGGGATGCGCCCGGCCGTGTACGCGAGCCGCCCCGCCTCGACGGCCAGCCGCATCGCCCCGGCCATCCGCGCCGGGTGCTCGGCCCGGGTGACCGCGGAGGCGAGCAGCACCCCGTCGCAGCCCAGCTCCATCGCGAGCGCCGCGTCGGACGCGGTGCCGATGCCCGCGTCGAGGATGACCGGCACACGGACCTTGTCGCGGATGAGCGCGATGTTGTGCGGGTTGCGGATGCCCATGCCCGAGCCGATCGGCGCGCCGAGCGGCATGACCGCGGCGCACCCGACGTCGGCGAGGCGCTGGGCGAGGATCGGGTCGTCGCTCGTATACGGCAGGACCGTGAACCCGTCCTCCACCAGCTGCGCGGCGGCCGCGGCCAGCTCGACGCCGTCCGGCAGGAGGGTGTCCTCGTCGCCGATGACCTCCAGCTTGACCCACGGGGTGCCGAACGCCTCCCGCGCCAGGTGGGCGAGCTTCACCGCCTCGGTCGCGGTGTAGCAGCCGGCGGTGTTCGGCAGGATCCGCACGCCGCAGCGCTCGACGACCTCGAGCAGCGAGGGCGCGGCCGGATCGAGCCGGCGCAGGGCGACCGTGACGAGCGCGGTGCCGCTGGCCCGGACGGCCGCCTCCAGCGCGGCGTGGCTGGTGGCCCCGCCGGTGCCCAGGATGAGCCGCGACGCGAGCGCCTCGCCCGCGATCTCCAGCGTGTCCCCGGCCGGCGAGGCCGGCCGCTCGGCGAGCTCAGCCACCCTGGACCGCCGTGAGGACCTCGACGTGGTCGCCGTCGGACGGGTGGGTGTCGGCCCACCGCGCCCGGGGCACGACGTCGCCGTTGAGGGCGACCGCCACCCCGCGCGGGTCGGGCCCGGCGAGCTGGTGCACGACGTCGGCGACGGTGATGCTGTCGTCGACGGTCGATGCGACGGCGTTGACCACGAGCTGCATACGGCTCACTCCTGCCTCCCTGCGCCGGCATGACCCGGATCAGGTTCGACGGTCGGGGGCTCACAGCCCCCCTCTCAGCCCGGTCACACCGGACTCCCGTGGGGTACGCCTCGACCATAACCCCGCCGCCCGGCTCAGGTAAAGCGGACCGCCCCGAACGGCGCCAGGTCGACATCGGTCGATCCCTTGGTGATCAGGTCGGCAATGACCTGCGCCGTCACCGGGGCGAGCAGCACGCCGTTGCGGTGGTGGCCGGTCGCCACCAGCAGGTCGTCACCCAGGTGACCGAGGATCGGGGCGTTGTCCGGGGTGCCCGGGCGCAGGCCGGCCAGGGTCTCGGTGAGGGCCAGCTCGGCGACGCCGGGCAGCAGGTCGGCGGCCGGTCGCAGCAGGTCGAGCACGCCCCCGGCGGTGACGGTGGTGTCGGCCCCCCGCTCCTCCTCGGTGGCGCCGACGACCAGCTCGCCGTCCGCGCGCGGCACGAGGTACACGTGCCGCCCCAGGGCGACGCCCCGCACGACGTGGCGGAGGAGCGGCTCGGCGGCCCGCAGCCGCAGCAGCTGACCCTTGACCGGGCGGACCGGCAGCCCGGTCAGCGCAGCAGCGCCGACGCCGTTGGCGACGACCGTCACACCGTCCCGCGGCTTGGAACGGATCATGGTCAGGTCGGTGACGTCCAGCGGCTCGACCGGGATCGGCAGCGTCCGCAGCGCGCGCAGGACCAGGCGCGGGTCGACCTGGTGGTCACCCGCCGCGAACGCGCCGCCCCGCACGCGCGGCGAGAGCAGCGGCTCCAGCTCGCGCAGCTGCCGGCCGGTCAGCGGCTCGATCGGCGTGCCCGCCCGCCGGTAGTACCCGACCATCCGCCGCACCTCGGCGAGGTCGTCGTCGGTGAGCGCGACGAGCAGGCTGCCCTCGGTGCGGTAGCCGACCGCCTGGCCGGTGGCCGTCTCCAGGTCGGCGGCCCAGGCCGGCCAGCGGCGCATCGACTCGAGCATGAGGGACTGGAGCGCCTCCTCGCCGAAGTTGGCCTCGGCGGTGGGCGCCAGCATGCCGGCTGCCACCAGCGCGGCGCTGCGGGCGGGGTCCGGGTCGTACAGGGTGACGTCCACGCCCCGCCGGTGCAGTTCCCAGGCGCAGGCCAGGCCGATCATCCCGGCGCCGACAATCCCCGCGGTCATGGGCGCACCAGCGCCGCGAACGCCGCGGCGGCCGCACCGGGGTCGGGCGCGGTGCTGACCGCGCCCACCACGGCGACCGCGTGGGCGCCCACCGCGAACAGCTCGGCGGCCCGCGCCGCGGTCACCCCGCCGATCGCCACCACCGGCACGTCCACGGCCTCCGCCACCGCCCGGATGCCGGCCGGGCCGATCGCGTCCGGCAGCCCCGTCTTCGTGGTCGTGGCAAACGCGGGCCCGACGCCGAGGTAGGTGGCACCGTCGGCGACCGCCCGGCGGGCCTGCGCGGGGTCGCGCGCGGTCGCGCCGAGGATCGCGTCCGGGCCGAGCACCCGGCGGGCGGCGGCGACGGGCAGGTCGTCGGCGCCCACGTGGCCGCCGTCGGCGCCGGCCGCGAGGGCCAGGTGCAGCCGGTCGTTGACCAGGCACACCGCGTCGTGCGCCCGGCACAGCTCCAGGATGCGCACGGTCAGCTCGTACGCCTCGCGGTCGGTGACGGCGTCCTCCGGGCGAACCTGCACGGTGTCGAACCCGGCCCGCAGCGCCGCCGCCGTGACGGCCACGGCGTCGCGACCGGGGCGGGTGTCGGTGATGAGATGCAGTCGTCCAACGGTGCGCACGGCGCTAGCTTTTCAGACATGCAACAGGTGCGACTCGGCCGGACCGGCCTGAAGGTCTCGGAAATCTGTCTCGGCATGATGAGCTACGGCTCCCCGAAGTGGCGCGACTGGGTGCTCGACGAGGAGGCCGCCGACCCGTTCGTGCGGCGCGCGGTCGAGGCCGGCATCACGTTCTTCGACACCGCCGACGTGTACTCGCTCGGCGAGAGCGAGGTCGTCACGGGGCGGCTGCTGGCGAGGTACTTCCCGCGGCGCGACGACTACGTGCTGGCCACCAAGGTGTGGAGCGCGATGAGCGACCGCCCCAACGACTCGGGCCTGTCCCGCAAGCACATCCTGGCCGGCATCGACAACTCGCTGCGCCGGCTGGGCACCGACCACGTCGACCTCTACCAGATCCACCGCTGGGACCCGGACACCCCGATCGAAGAGACGATGGAGGCGCTCCACGACGTGGTCCGCTCGGGCAAGGCCCGCTACATCGGCGCGTCGAGCATGTACGCCTGGCAGTTCGCGAAGGCCCAGCACACGGCCCGCAGCAACGGCTGGACGGAGTTCGTGTCGATGCAGAACCACTACAACCTGGTGTACCGCGAGGAGGAGCGCGAGATGCTCCCGCTCTGCCTCGACCAGGGCGTCGGCGTCATCCCGTGGAGCCCGCTCGCCCGCGGCATGCTGGCCGGCAACCGCGGCCCGGGCGACGATCGCCGCACGACCCGCTCGAAGAACGACGCGTTCAGCGCCATGTACAACGACGACGACTTCGCCGTCGTGGACGTCAACGCCGAGGTGGCCCGCGAGCGCGGGGTGGCCCCGGCCCAGATCGCCCTGGCCTGGCTGCTGTCCCGCCCGGCCGTGACCGCCCCGATCGTGGGCGCCACGAAGCTGGCCCACCTGGAGGACGCCATCGCGGCCACGTCGGTGACGCTGGACGAGAAGGAGATCGCCCGCCTGGAGGCCCCGTACGTCCCCCACCCCGTGCTGGGCCACTGAACGGCCATTGAGACGGCGGCGGCCGGCCACCCTGCGTGGGGCGGCCGGCCGAGCTCGCTCGGGCCCGACGGGCACGCGGCCGTGGACGCCCTGCTGACCCGGGC
>NZ_JBEXCY010000275.1:0-8815 GCF_040605515.1 Dactylosporangium sp. NPDC005572
GCCCGCCGCTCAGCCCGCGCCCGCCGCTCAGCCCGCGCCCGCCGCTCAGCCCGCGTGGTCCGTCGGGCCCGAGCTGAGCGATTCGTGCACCGCTGCCAACGACGTGACGGGCTAGTCGAACTCCAGGTCGACGACGACCGGGAAGTGGTCGCTCGCGGCTCGGGCCTCCGGGGTGTCCACCACGTCGTACTGCAGGACCGTCATCCGCGGGTCGGCGAAGACCGCGTCCAGGCGCTCCCGCGGGCCCGCGCAGGGGAACGTGTGGCGCTCGTCGGCACCCGCGGCGTCGGTCAGGCCGTCGGCGATCATGCGCCAGGCGGCGCCGCCGGAGTTCTCGTTCAGGTCGCCGCCGAACAGCAGCGGCTCGGGGACCTCGTCCATGTGCTGCTTGAGCAGCTCCGCCTGGGACGGGCGCTCGGTCGCGTCCGTCGACAGGTGGGAGCCGACCGCCACGAACGTCGAGCGGCCGACGCGGCAGCGGACGAAGGCCGCGCCGCGCATGTGGCGGCCGGGGGTCAGCGGGTACTGGACGTTCCAGCTCTCGACCGCCCGCACCCGCAGGTTGGTGAGGATCAGGTTGCCCAGCGCCGGGAGCCCTCCCCCGCCGACCACCAGCTCGAAGTCGCGGGCCAGGTCGGCCGACTTCTGCCGCCACCGGAACCGGCGCGGCGCCTCCTGGAGGATCGCCACGTCGGGCGCGACCCCACGGACCACCGCGGCCAGCGACCGGCGGTCGTCCTTCAGGCTGTGGACGTTGTAGGAGAGCACCCGGAGCTTGGTCATCGCGTCACACCCGGGCCAGGTCCGCCGCTCCGACGACACCCGCCAGGTTGCCCATGAGCGCTGGGCGGACCTCGGCGACGGGCAGCCGCCCGCGCTGGGCCAGCTGCTCCTCGTAGCTGGCCCGGGCCGGCTTCATCAGCAGGTCGCCGGCCTCGATCACGCCGCCGCCGACCACGATCACCTGCGGGTCGAAGAGCTGCACGAGGTCGGCGAAGGCGACCCCCAGCCAGCGGCCGGCCTGCTCGAACGCGGCGATCGCGACCGGGTCGCCGCTGCGGGCCGCCTGGGTGATCGCCGGGCCGTCGATCCGGTCGACCTCGCCGCCGGCCAGCGCGAGCAGCTGCTCGGCCGCCTCCGGGCGCTCGCGGGCGTCGGCCCGGGCGAACCGGACCAGGGCCCGGCCGCTGGTGTACTGCTCCAGGCAGCCGTGCCGGCCGCAGCCGCACGGGTGGCCGCCGGGCACCATCATCGTGTGGCCCAGCTCGCCGGCGATGCCGTTGGCGCCGCGGATCAGGTTGCCGCCGATGATGATCCCGCCGCCGATGCCGGTGCCGACCGTGATCAGCACCATCGAGTCGTCGGCGTCGTGCGCGGCGCCGAACCGGAACTCGGCCCACGCCGCCGCGTTGCCGTCGTTCTCCACGACCGCCGGGAGCCCGACGGCCGCGGTGATCTTGTCCCGCAGCGGCTCGTTGCGCCAGGCCAGGTTGGGCGCGAACTGCACGATCGAGCGGGTCGCGTCGATCCAGCCGGCAGCGCCGATGCCGACCGCGTCGACCGGGTGCGCGGCGGACAGCTCCCTGATCACCTCGATGATCCGGTCCGCGGTCTGGCCGGGGTCCTGGGCCGGCGTGTCCCGCCGCGTCTGCGCGAGCACGTCGCCGGCCGAGTCGACGACACCGCCGAGCACCTTGGTTCCGCCGATGTCGACGCCGATGGTCAGCCCCACTGTGGGTGTTTCCTCTCGTTCAGCTTTCCGAGGTGGCCGATCGCCAGACGTCGTCGTCTTCGTCGGAAGTTTCGGCTTTGGCGGTACCGCCGGATCCCCCGGTAGATCCTCCAGCAGATCCCCCGCCGGATCCCCCGGGCGACCCGAAGGAGCGCAGCACCCCGGCCAGCCCGACCGCGATGTCCCCGACGCCGGTCGCGAGGCGCTCGGCGAAGTCCGGGTCGGGGTCGCGGGCGGCGGCGATCGCCTTGCAGACGGGGCAGACGCAGCACTCGGCGGAGCCGGTCGCGAAGCCGGCGGTGCTGTTGGCGGCCATGGACAGCGCGGCGAGCGCGGTCGCCACCAGCCGCTCGGCCTCCTCGCGCGGGTCCCGGTTCATGCTCCGGCCTCCACGCGGCGCTTGAGCTCCTTGAGTGCCGTGTCCATGATCATCTTCTCGGCCTTGCGCTTGAACATGCCGAGCATGCCGATCGCCAGCTCGACGGCGAGTGAGTAGGTGACGGTGGAGGTGCCGTCGGGGTTGGCCCCGATGTCGTACGAGCCGTTCTGCTGCTTCTGCATCTTCGAGGGCGCCACCAGGCTCCATTCGATGCGGCTGAGATCCTCGGCGTACTCGTACTTCAAGGTGTACTCATCAGTGACGGGGCCGGAGTCGAGCACGAAGCGGACCTGGCTCGCATACCCGTCCTCGTACTCCTCGACCACCTCGATCGACTTCACCGCGCCCACCCATTCCGGGTAGCGATCGAAGTCGGCGATGACCGCGGCGACCCGCTCCGGGGGCGCGTCAATGACGATCGACTGCGTCGAAGTGTCGGCCATGCGTGGCAGGCTACCTCTGCCCGCGCCGTGACGGAGCGTCGGCTCGCCGCCCATCGACGTGGCGGGACGGGGCTCAGGTAGGTTTCCTGTACGGGCTACACAGATGTGAAATGAGGAGCCGGACGTGCGCGAGTTCTCCGTTCCCGCCGCGGTGACCGTCGCCGAGACTGCCACGCTGACCGACCCGGTCTGGGACAACGCGGCAGCGGCGCCCGACGCGGTGCAGTTCCAGCGCCGGGTCGGCGCCGAGTGGCAGGACGTCACCTGCGCCGAGTTCCTCGACCAGGTCATCGCCCTGGCCCGGGGACTGCTGGCCGCCGGCATCGAGCCGGGCGAGCGGGTGGCCCTGATGAGCAAGACCCGCTACGAGTGGACCCTGATCGACTACGCGATCTGGGCGTGCGGCGCGGTGACCGTGCCGATCTACGAGACGTCCAGCCCCGAGCAGGTCGCCTGGATCCTGGAGGACTCGGGCGCGGTCGCCTGCTTCGTCGAGTCCGACGCGCACCGCGACACCGTGAGCCAGGTCCGCGACCGGGCGCCGGGGCTCGCCCACGTGTGGCAGATCGACGGCGCCCGCGGCGCGATCGAGGAGCTGGGCGCGGACGGGGCGGCGGTCGCCCGCGAGGACGTCGACCGGCGCCGCACCGCCACGAAGGCGGACGATCTCGCGACGATCATCTACACCAGTGGTACCACTGGACGCCCCAAAGGCTGCATGATCACCCACCGCAACATGCTCAGCGACATCGTCAACGCGATCCCGGAGCTCCGGTCGCTGTTCAACGAGGGCGCCCGCACGCTGCTCTTCCTCCCGCTGGCACACTCCTTCGCGCGGCTCATCCAGATCGGCGTGGTGCAGGCCCGGGCCACCATGGGCCACACCGCCGACACCAAGAACCTGGCCGAGGTGCTCAAAAGCTTCCAGCCGACATTTGTACTGTCGGTGCCGCGCGTGTTCGAGAAGGTCTACAACACCGCCAAGCAGCGCGCGCACGCCGACGGCAAGGGCGCGATCTTCGACCGGGCCGAGCGGGTCGCGATCGCCTACAGCCAGGCCGACGGCCGCCCCGGGCTGGCCCTGAAGCTCCAGCACACGCTGTTCGACCGGCTCGTCTACAGCAAGCTGCGGGCCGCCCTCGGCGGGCGGTGCGAGCGCGCGATCTCCGGCGGCGCCCCGCTCGGCGAGCGGCTCGCGCACTTCTTCCGCGGCATCGGCGTGACGATCTACGAGGGGTATGGGCTGACCGAGACCTCCCCGGCCACCAACGCCAACCGGGACACCGGCGAGCGCGTCGGCACCGTCGGCCGGCCGCTGCCGGGCGTCACGATCCGCATCGACGACGACGGTGAGATCCTGGTCCAGGGCGACATCGTCTTCAAGGGGTATTGGAACAACCCGGCCGCGACGAGCGAGGCGATCGACGACGACGGCTGGTTCCACACCGGCGACCTGGGCGAGCTCGACGACGACGGCTACCTGCGGATCACCGGCCGGAAGAAGGAGATCATCGTGACCGCGGGCGGCAAGAACGTCGCCCCCGCCGTCCTGGAGGACCGGGTCCGCGCCCACGCGCTGATCAGCCAGTGCATGGTCATCGGCGACCGGCAGCCGTTCATCGCCGCGCTGGTCACCATCGACCCCGACGCCCTGCCGGCCTGGCTGAAGGCCAACGGCAAGCCCGAGACGGCGACCGCCGCCGACCTGGCCGACGACGCCGAGCTGCGGGCCGAGGTCCAGAAGGCGGTCGACGAGGCCAACCAGGCGGTGTCGAAGGCGGAGGCGATCAAGGTCTTCCGGATTCTGCCCCGCGACTTCACGGAAGCGACCGGGGAGCTCACTCCGTCGTTGAAGGTGAAGCGGAATGTCGTGATGAAGGAGTACGCGGGCGACATCACCGCCATCTACGAACGCTGACCCTCGTGCCCCCCACACGAAAGGGATCGCTCTTGACCGACGTGCCGGTGCTGGGCGAGCGCCCGCGAAGCGCTGTGATCGCCGTCCGTGTCCTGATGCTCGCGCTGGTCGCGACGCTGCTGCTGATCGACGAGGTGCGGGCCGCGGAGCTGCTCTGGCTCGCCCTGCTGTTCGCGGCGGCGGCGATCGCCACGGTGGCGCCGCCCGGCCACCGGGTCGCGCAGCTCGGGCGGATGGCCGAGGTGCTGATCACCGCATTCGCGGCATCGACGCTCGACGGTGACGCGGGATCGATCCTGGTGTACCTCCCGGTGCCGATCATCGGGGCCGCGTTCGCGGACGGCCGGCGGATCGCCTGGCTGTTCCTGGGCACGGCGGCGGCCCTGCTCGCCGTCGGCGGCGCTGTGGACGGCGTGCTCGACGAGCGCTCCTACCTGGTGCCGGCCGTCCAGTGGCTGGTCATCGCCGGGATCGGCGCCTTCCAGACCGGGATCTTCCAGCGGGTGCTGCTGGCCCGGCGGCCCGACGACACGCCCCAGCCGTATGCGGAGGCGACCCGCCTGCTGACCCAGCTGCGCAGCGTCGCCCGGCAGCTGCCCGGCGCCACGCTCGACCCGGGCGGCCTGGCCGAGCACCTGCTCGACGAGGTGCGGGCCACGGTGCCGGCGGTGCGCGGGGCGGTGCTGTCCAGCAGCGGCGGCGGCCGGCTGGTCGTCCTGGCCCAGGCCGGCGTCGAGCGGTTCGACTGGGAGACCGCGCTCGACACCGAGAGCGCCGTCGCCGACGCCTGGGCGGGCCAGCAGCCGGTGACCTCGGGCCGCTCGCAGGCCCGGTCGGTGACCGGCAGCCGGAACATCTCGTCCCTGGTCGTGCCGCTGGTCGCCGGCGTGCGCACGATCGGGCTCATCGTGCTGGAGAGCGACTCCTCCGGCGCGTATCCGCCGGCGCTCGTCTCCCGCGTCACCGCGATCACCGGCCCGGCCGCGCTGCGCCTCGAGGCGGCGCTGCTCTTCGACGAGGTCCGCTCGCTGGCCACGACCGAGGAGCGGCAGCGGCTGGCCCGGGAGATCCACGACGGCGTGGCCCAGGAGCTGGTCATGGTCGGGTACGGCATCGACAACGCGCTCGCCGCCCTGCCCGACTCGTCCACCACCGAGGAGGAGCTGCGGGTCCTGCGGGCCGAGGTCACCCGCGTGATCACCGAGCTGCGGCTCTCGCTGTTCGAGCTGCGCAGCGAGGTCGACCGCTATGGGGGATTGACGGCCGCGATCGCCGACTACGCGCGTACGGTGGGGGCCTCGGCGGGCCTGCGTGTCCACCTTTCACTCGACGAAAGCACGGCCCGACTGCCCGCCGCGGTTGAGGCAGAACTGCTGCGCATCGCCCAGGAAGCCATCACCAACGCGCGGAAACACGCCGGTGCTGAGAATCTTTGGGTAACGTGCGCGGTCGATCCACCGTTCGCACAGGTAGAAATCTCCGACGACGGCAGCGGCATCGGCGAAAACCGCCCGGATGGGCGCTATGGTCTTGCGATCATGGCCGAGAGGGCGGAACGTATCCGGGGCCGGTTGGAGATCACGCCACGTGTGCCGAATGGGACCACAGTGGCGGTTGTGCTCGGAACCGCACCGCGTGCGCGGTAGCGTGAAGGCACCCAGAGGGAGAGAGCACCGGGAATGTCGACTACCGCGACGCCGACGACTCGCACGAAAGTGCTGCTCGTCGACGACCACGATCTGATCCGCCGAGGACTGCGCCACGCGTTCGAGCGCGACCGCCAGTTCGAGGTCGTCGGCGAGGCCGCCACCGCGGCCGAGGCGATCCGCCAGGCCGGCGCCCTCCAGCCCGACGTCGTGATCATGGACCTCCGCCTGCCCGACGGCAGCGGCCTGGAGGCGACCCGTGCCCTGCGCAAGACCAGCAGCAACATGGGCATCGTGGTCCTGACCATGTATGCGGGGGACGACCAGCTCTTCGGCGCCCTGGAGGCCGGCGCCTCCGCGTTCGTGCCGAAGACGGCCCCCGCCGACGAGGTGGTGGCCGCGGCCCGCCACGCGGCGTCGGCCCCGAGCGCGTTCACCGCGGCCGACCTGGCCGAGGCGATGAAGCGCCGCCTGGCCCCGAGCGGCCCGCAGCTGTCCCCGCGCGAGGGCCAGGTCCTGCGCCTGCTGGCCGACGGCATGAGCGTGGCCGGCATCGCGAAGCAGCTCTTCGTCTCCGAGTCGACGGCGAAGACCCACATCTCGAAGCTGTACGAGAAGCTGGGCGCAGCCAACCGCGCCCAGGCCCTGATGACCGCGCTCCGCCTGGGCCTCCTGGAGGCCCCGGACGCCCCGAAGTTCTAGCCCAGTTCGTTTCGTTCCGCCTGATCGCGCCGTGCCCCCACGGCGCGATCGTCGTTTTTCGCATTGACCTGCGCTGATCGCAGGCACCCCCCAGGAATGGCCCCGGCGGTGGCCATTGCTCCCTGGCCGTCCGGCACATTGCGTCACGACCGGCCGCAACCACTCGTCGTCATCCGAAACGGCGGCGCGCCACTACCCGGCGCCGCCGGGCGACCCTTTCGGCCGTCCCATTCCGGCTTTCCCCAGCCTGCTCCGCGTCAGCCGGCGAGCAGGGTACGAAGCCGTTCGGCCTGCGTTTCCCAGCGCCACTCCGACTCGACCCAGGCCCGCCCGGCGGCACCCATGCGGGAGGCCAGGAACGGGTCGGTGAGCAGGTTCGTGAGCCGCTCGGCGACGGCGTGGACGTCCCGCCCGTCGACGACGAACCCGGTCTCCCCCTCACGCACCGCATCGGGCGCACCGCCGGAGTCCCCGGCGACGACGGGCAGCCCGGTGGCGGAGGCCTCCAGGTAGACGATCCCGAGCCCCTCGACGTCGAGCCCACGCCGCCGGGTCCGGCAGGGCATGGCAAAGACGTCCCCGGCCGCGTAGTGCGCGGGCAGTTCGGCCCACGAGACGGACCCGGTGAACACCACGTACCGCTCCAGCCCGGCGTCCCGCACGATCCGCTCGAGCCGCGCCCGGTCCGGCCCCCCACTGACGATCAGCAGCGCGGCCTCGGGCACCGTCCGATGGACCCGCTTGAGCGCCCGGATGAGCACGTCCTGCCCCTTGCGCGGCACCAGCCGCGACACGCAGACGATCACGGGAACGTCGGTGAGCCCGTACCTGGCCCGCACCACGCTCCCGTCGACCCCCGGCGAGTAGGCGTCGACGTCGACTCCGGGCGCCAGCCGCTCGAGCGAGGTCACCCCGTCAAGGACCCGGGCGAGCCGCACCCGGGTGTACTCCCCCAGGTACGTCACGACGTCGGCCCCCCGCCCGATGCGCCGCAGCAGCCCACGGGCCCCGGGCAGCGCCGCCCACCCGACCTCGTGCCCGTGCGTGAGCGCCACGACCCGCCGAACCCCGGCCCGCCGCCGCAGCCCGTCGGCCAGCAGCCCGAGCGGCGCCGCGGCCCCGAACATCACGGTGTCGCAGTCGTGCGCCCGAGCCAGCTCGGCCGCCCGCCGCGCCACCCGAGCGGTCGGCAGCAGCATCCCGGTCCGGTCCCGCACCACTTCGAAGGGTTGCTCAGCGTCGAACTTCTCCGCCCCTTTCCAGGTGGAGGCGTACACGACGACCTCACCGTGCGGCTGCCGCACAGCAAGGTTGTGCACGAACTGCTGAATCCCCCCGGGCCGAGGCGGAAAGTCGTTGGTGACAAGCAACGTCCTCATAACTCAGCGCGCCCCACCATCCGCCGCGGCCGGAACTTTCCCGGCATCCCCATCGCACGCGAGGCCTGAAGGGCACGCGATTCCCCGCCCCGCAGGCCATCCCCACGACAAGCCGACCCCCCGACGCGCCAGGCCCCCGCCCACGCCCGCGATGGCCGCCGCGCACGCCACGCCCCCATCACGCAAGGAATGCCCACCACGCACCATCTTCGCGTAGTGGCCGGCGCCCGGCCCGCCCGTAACGTTCCCACCTCGCGGAGCGCCCCCGGGTCGCGCGATCCCACCGCACCCGGCGCTCCCAGCACACACGAGACCCCCACCACGGGAAGCGACCGCACCACTCGGAGCACCTCGACCTCGCACGAGCCCACCGCACTCGGCGCTCCCGACACGCACGAGACCCTCACCGCGGGGAGCGATCGCACCGCTCGGAGCGCCTCGACCTCGCACGAGCCCACCGCACTCGGCGTTCCCTGCATGCGCGAGAGCCCCACCGCACAGAGCGCCCTTGCCTCGCGCGAAACCCTCAGCGCGGGGCGAGGCCGCCGCGCGAGACAGGGACGCCGCGCGAGACAGGGACGCCGCGCGAGACAGGGACGCCGCGCGAGACAGGGAC
>NZ_JBEXCY010000275.1:8915-8988 GCF_040605515.1 Dactylosporangium sp. NPDC005572
GCCGCGCGAGACAGGGCCGCCGCGCGAGACAGGGCCGCCGCGCGAGACAGGGCCGCCGCGCGAGACAGGGCCT
>NZ_JBEXCY010000275.1:9086-13809 GCF_040605515.1 Dactylosporangium sp. NPDC005572
CGAGACAGGGCCGCCGCGCGAGACAGGGCCGCCGCGCGAGACAGGGCCGCCGCGCGGGGCGAGGCCGCCAGGCGGGGTGCGGAACGGGTCATCGGGCGCCGCGGGCGTAGGCGCGGGCCGCCGCCATGCGTTCGACCGTCGTCGGGTGGGAGCCGAACAGGAACTGCTCGACCGGGTTGGGGTCGGGGTCGCCCAGGTTGACCTGGGACAGCCGGGACTGCATGGCCTCGAAGCCCGCCGGGTCGCCCGTCAGCTCCAAGGCGTGCTGGTCGGCCCGGGCCTCGACGCGCCGCGACACGAACGACTGCAGCGGGCCCGCGAACAGCCCGGCCACCGCGGCCACCGCGAGCAGCAGGGCGACGGCCCGCGGCTCGGCGATGGAGTCGACCCGGGCCAGGCGTAAGAGGCCGGCCCAGGAGCCCAGCAGGTACAGCGCGCAGACCGCCGCCGCGGCGCCCAGCGCGCCCAGCAGCGTGCCGGTGAACACGTCGTTGTCCTTGGCGTGGCCGAGCTCGTGGGCGACGACCGACTCGACCTCGGCCGGCGGCGCCTCCTTGAGCAGCGTGTCGTACACGACGATGCGGCGGGTCGGGCCGAACCCGGACACGTAGGCGTTGACCGCCCGCGTGCGGCGGGAGGCGTCGGCGATGAGCACGTCGCGGACGGGCACGCCGTCGCGCTCGGCCATCGCCATGAGCCGGGTGCGCTGCTCGCCCTCCGGCATCGGGGTGAACTTGTTGAAGATCGGCTCCACGAGCACCGGGAACACGAACGTGAGCAGCACGGTGAGGGCGGCCGCGCCGGCCGCGCCCCAGGCCCACCACCAGCGCGGGGCGAAATGGGTGACGGTGAAGAAGCCGACGAGCACGATGGCGCCGATGACGGCGCCCACCGCGTAGCCCTTGAGGACGTCGACGGTCCACGCCCCCCAGTCCTGGGTGGACAGCCCGTAGCGCCGCAGGATGGACTGGCGCCAGGCGGCGATCGGCAGGGCGACGACCTCGCCGACGAACACCACGGCCAGGCCGCCGAGCAGGGCCCGGCCCAGCCAGTGGCCGTTGAACGGGCGGCCGGCCTGCTCGACGATCCACGCGCCGGCCGGCGTGAGGCCGAGCAGCAGGGCGACGACCAGGCCGAGCGCCATCGAGAGATACATGGAAGGACGCAGCGCGCCGCGGAACTCCCGCCCCTTGGCGACCGCGTCGGCCGGCAGCGTCGCGAGCGCGTCCAGCTGGTCGGCGCGCGGCGCGGGCGGCGCCGTCAGCGGCACCCGCAGCAGCGCGACCACGGCCGCGGCGAGGACGAGCACGACCAGGGTGGTCGCGGCCCACTGCCGAGAAGTCATCGCGTCAGCTTATGCCGCGCGCCGGCGCCGGGGCCGCCGCGGTGTGTCACCGGCGCCGGCCTCCACGTGGGTGGGCTCCAGCACGGTGACCTCGAAGCCGGCCAGCTCGAACACCTCGATGGCCCGGACCTCGGCCGCGGCGAGCTGGTGGATCGCCGGTGGGGTGTCGAGCAGCAGGGTCACCACGCATCCGCTGCAGGCGTTGCCGCGGACCGAGCAGCTGTCGCAGTCGACGAGCATCGCTCCTCCTCCGTATGTCGGGGCAACACACACGGTAGAGGTGGGGTACGACAAAAACGGATATCCGCAGGTCAGGAGCGTGACAGGCGGCGCAGGAGGGTGTCGGACGCCAGCGGGTACGCCCCGTGGCGGCGCACCCCGTCGGCAACCTCCTTGTCGGAGGAGATCACCACGATCGGCCGGCCCGCCGGCTCGGCCCGGACCAGGCGCCGGATCAGCTCGTCGGCGGTCTCGCCCTTGCGGGAGAAGAGCACGCGCACCCCGCGCGGTGCCGGTGGCAGCCCGTGGACCCGCTCGGCGCCGTCGAACACCACCGTGACCTCGGCCCGGGTCTGCGCGGCCAGCCCGCCGACGCCCGCAATGAGCCGGTTGCGCTGCTGCTCCAGCGAGATCTCGGCGTACCCCTTCTTGGTCACGTTGTAGCCGTCGACGATCAGGTGCGCCTTCGGCAGGCCGAGGAGCTGGTCGAGGCGGGCCGGGTCGTCGGCGTCGAGGGCCCGGGCCGCGGCGCCGGCGCCGCTCTCCGGGCGGTCGGCCGAGGCGTCGGCCACGAAGTCGGCGGGGAGCTTGTCGGTCGGGTCGAGGGCCAGCTCGCGGCGCAGGCCGACGGCCGCCTGACCGATCGTCTCCAGCAGCAGCCAGAGGCGGGCGTCGTCGACCGCGCGGGCGTCCTTGGCGCTCTGCCGCTGGGCACCCGCCGCCGTCTCGGCCTCGGCCAGCTTGGCGCGCAGGCGGCGCAGCTCGGCGTCGTGGTCGGCGGTGGCGCGGCCGGCCCGGCCCTTCTCGGCCGACAGCATGTCGGTGGCCTTGCGCTCGCGGGCCTGGGTCTCGCGCAGCGTCTTGCCGAGCGAGCGGACCTCCTCGCGCAGCCCCGCCGCCTCGTCGCGGAGCCGGGCCAGCTCGTCGCGCAGCTTGTCGGCCTCGACGCGGGCCACCGCCCGGTCGTGCTCGGCGCGGGCGAGCCGGTGCTCGACGTCGCGGATCCGGTCGGCCGCCACGGCGTTCTCGGCGTCCGCCCGGACGGACTCGGTGGCGTCGGCGATCAGGGACCGCCAGCCGTCGGGGCGGGCCAGGTAGGCCAGCGCGGCGACCTCGACCGGGTCGGCGGCGGCCGGTGCCGCCCCCTCCAGGATCGAGGCGCCCAGGTCGCCGGCGTCGTTGACCACCCGGGTGGCGAGCCGCTGCCGCAGCAGCGGGTCGCCGGCGAGCTGCATGGCGATGACCGGCCCACCGAGGCGGGCCCGGCGGTTGGGGGCGAACTTCGCCACCCGCCGCAACGGCATCGGGAGCTCATCCAGTGGTACCCCGGTGATCGCCCCGGCGGCGAGCGCGATCACGCGCTGGCGGACGGTCTCCGGAAGAACCGGTTCGAGCTGATCATCCGCAGGCTGCGCAGACGTCACCGCGGCCTCGGTGGTGAGGTCGTCGGGGTCGTCGTGCACGGACATCAGTCCAGTGTCGCATTGTCGACCAGATTCGCCCGGGATGGAGTCGGAGACGGCCGCCTTCCCTCGAACGGCTAAAAGCTGACATATCCTGGTTTAGCCCTATTGAGTGACCGGCAGGGGAGGCGGAGAAATGGCCGTTCCGGTGCCTCACAACGAAACCGAACGGATCAACGCCCTGCACGCGATGGCCGTCCTGGACACACCACCCGAGACCGATTTCGACGACATCGTCCGGATCGCCGGCGAGATCTGCGGCGCACCGATCTCGCTGGTCACGCTGATCGACACCGGGCGGCAGTGGTTCAAGGCCAAGTTCGGCGACCTCCCGGGCTCGGAGACGCCCCGCGAGGTGGCCTTCTGCGCCCACGCGATCATGGGCCGCGACCTCATGGTGGTGCCCGACACGACCGCCGACGCGCGGTTCGCCGACAACCCGTTCGTGCGGTGCACGGACGGCATCCGGTTCTACGCCGGGGCCCCGCTGCTGACCAGCGCAGGCGCCGCGCTCGGCACGCTGTGCGTCCTCGACCACGCCCCGCACCGGCTCAGCCTCGACCAGATGCGCGGCCTGCGGGCCCTCGCGCACCAGGTCACCGAGCTGATGGAGCTGCGCCTCCCGGTCGTCGCCGACGAGCTGGACGGCATCCCCGACCCGCGCACGGTCGACCTGGCCTACCTGACCGAGGCGCGGATCCGGGAGCTGCGCTGCATCGCCGACGCCCGCAACACCGCGATCACGCTCGCGCTGAAGGACGACGGTGCGGTACACGGGGATCCCGCGAAACTGTCGCGGGCGCTGGACTATGTCGTCTTCACCGCGCTGAAGACGACGCCCGCGGGTGGCCGGGTCGCGGTGCGGGTGCTCGGCCTGCCGCCGCCGACGATCGAGATCGCCCACGCCGGCGGCTCGACCGTGCCGGAGTGGCAGGCGGACCTCGCCGGCCGTCGCCCGGCCGACGAGCCGGTACCACGGGCGGTCGCCGGCATCCTGCGAGCTCACGGCGTCACGGTGGCCTCGAGGCCGGCCGACGGCGGCGCGCCGGACGTGCGATTCGAGCTGCGTTTCCCGTCCCGCTGAGGATTTTTTGTCAGACCCTGTGCGTAGTGTGCGGCCGTGCCCGACTACCACCAGGAAACGCTCGATGCACTGTTCGACGATCCGCGCGCCGCGACGCTGTTCTCGAGCACGTTCGTCGTGGTCGACCTGGAGACGACGGGCGGCGCGCCGGACGGCGGCGGCATCACCGAGATCGGCGCGGTCAAGATCCGCGGCGGCGAGCTCCTGGGCGAGTTCGGCACGCTGGTCAACCCCGAGGAGCAGCTGCCCGCGTTCATCACGGTGCTGACCGGCATCACCGAGGTGATGCTGCTGGAGGCGCCGAAGATCGACACGGTCCTGCCCGCGTTCCTGGAGTTCGCCGCCGGCGCGGTCTGGGTGGCCCACAACGCGCCCTACGACGTCGGCTTCCTCAAGGCCGCCTGCGCCAAGCACGGCTACGCGTGGCCCAAGCCGCTCGTGCTCGACACCGCCGCCATCGCCCGGCGGGCCCTCATCGCCGACGAGGTGCCCAACCACAAGCTCTCGACGCTGGCCCGGCACTTCCGCGCGGCCACCCAGCCGGTCCACCGCGCCCTCGACGACGCCCGGGCGACCGTCGACGTGCTGCACGGCCTGATCGCCCGGCTGGGC
>NZ_JBEXCY010000276.1:0-13455 GCF_040605515.1 Dactylosporangium sp. NPDC005572
GAAGGCCTCAAGGACGACGGGGTCAAGGAGTTCCCGCTGACCTCGTGGTCCTACACGCGGGGCGGGGCCGTGCCCGCGCGGGCGCAGCGCAGCCCGAGGCACCGGACCGCGGGCCGGGACGACGCCCCGGCCCGCGACGGGCGACGCTCAGGAGCCGAAGAAGACCTCGGCCTCGGTGTAGCGCTCGACCGGAACGGTCTTCAGCTCGCGGGTGGCCTCACCGAGCGGCACCCGGACGATGTCGGTGCTCTGCAGCGCCACCATCTTGCCGAAGTCGCCCTCGTGGACCGCGTCGATCGCGTGCAGGCCGAAGCGGGTGGCCAGGACCCGGTCGAAGGCGGTCGGCGTGCCGCCGCGCTGGATGTGGCCCAGCACGACCGTGCGCGCCTCCTTGCCGGTCTTCGCCTCCAGCTGCTCGGCCAGCCACTGGCCGATGCCGCCCAGGCGGACGTGGCCGAAGGCGTCGAGCTCCTGGTTGTGCAGCACCATCTGGCCGTCGAGCGGCTGGGCGCCCTCGGCGACGACGACGATCGGCGAGTACTGCGTCTGGAAGCGCTTCTCGACGTAGCCGGCGACCTGGTCGACGTCGAACTGCCGCTCCGGCAGGAGGATCACGTTGGCGCCACCGGCCAGGCCGGCGTGCAGGGCGATCCAGCCCGCGTGGCGGCCCATGACCTCGACGACCAGCGTGCGGTGGTGCGACTCGGCGGTGGTGTGCAGCCGGTCGATCGCCTCCATCGCGATGTTCACGGCGGTGTCGAAGCCGAACGTGTAGTCGGTCGCGCCGAGGTCGTTGTCGATCGTCTTCGGCACGCCGACGACGTTGACGCCCAGGTCGGTCAGCTTGGCCGCGACGCCCAGGGTGTCCTCGCCGCCGATCGCGACGAGCGCGTCGATGCCCAGGTCGGCGAGGTTGGACTTGATCCTCTCGACGCCGCCCTCGATCTTGAAGGGGTTGGTGCGCGACGAGCCCAGGATGGTGCCGCCCCGCGGCAGGATGCCGCGCACCTGGGCGATGCCCAGCTCACGGGTGATGCCCTCGAGGGGACCACGCCAACCGTCACGGAAGCCCACGAACTCGTGGCCGTAGGTGGAGATCCCCTTGCGGACCACGGCACGGATGACCGCGTTGAGGCCGGGGCAGTCGCCGCCCCCGGTCAGTACGCCGATACGCATGCTTGATCTTGCCTTCCTGGTTGCGCCCGGCCCGCCGACGGGTGGGGCCGAGCCGGAGATACCCGCTCATGGCGACGCTGCCGATTCACAGCGCACTGTAGTCGCTTCGCCTGAACGCTCAGCAGTCGTCCCCGCGGATTCCGAACATCCTCGCCGACTCGTGCTCCTGCGCCATCCGCCGCAGCGCGGCCAGGAGCGAGTCGCCCAGGATCGATCCGACGACCGCCGCGTGGAGCTTCCCCTCGGCGTCCGGGGCCCGCGCGACGAACTGGAGATCGTGCACGGCGATGCGCTCGGCGACGTCGGCGTACTGCTCCAGGAGGTCGGCCACGTCGGCTCCGACCTGCTCGAACGCGGCCAGGACCTCGGCCGCGGCCTGGCGCGCCTGGGCCTTCTGGCCGACCAGCCAGCCCCGGCGCGTGGCCATCTCGTCGATGCGTACCCGGGCCGCCTCGACGATGCCCGGCTCACTCGTCGCGCGGGCGCTGAGGGTTGACGGGAGCGCCTCGCCGAGCACCTGATGTACGTCCGGATCCGGCTGGTCCAGGGCGAGCAGGAGATCACGGATCGTGGCGATCGGGAGCCGTCCGATGTCCAGCAGGACCCGCACCAGGCGGAGCCGCTGGACGTGACGGTCGTCATACCGCGCCTGGTTCGGGCTCGTCAGCTCGCCGGGTGGAAGAAGGCCCTCACGCAGGTAGTACTTGATCGTGGGGACCGGGACGCCGGTCTTCTGACTCAGTTCGGCGATGCGCATGGAGCTCCTTCCGACCTTGACATGGATAGTGTAGCTTCCCAATAGCGGACAGCACCGCTATCCATTCGGGGAGGCTTCGATGCGAGTCGCTCAGCTCCACCGCCCGTTGATCGTCGTCGCCGCACTGATGGCCGCACTCGCCATCGGTACGGCCGCCGGCATCGCCCTCGACGACCGGACGCTCCTGGGCGTGCCGGTCTGGCTCAAGCCGTTCAAGTTCGCCGTCTCCATCGCGATCTACTCCGTCACCTTCGCCTGGCTGATCTCGCTCCTCGACGACCGCCGCAAGCGCCTCGGCTGGTGGGTCGGCACGGTCACCGCCGGCACGATGCTCGCCGAGATGGTGATCATCGTCGGTCAGGCCGGCCGCGGCCACCAGAGTCACTTCAACAACCAGACACCACTCGACGCCACGCTGTACAGCGTCATGGGCGCGACCATCGGGATCGCCTGGCTGTGCACCGCGTTCCTGGCCGTCCTGCTGCTCATCCAGCGCCTACCGGACCGCCCGGCCGCGCTCGCCGTGCGGTTCGGGCTGCTCGTCGGCCTGGGCGGAATGGGCGTCGGCTTCCTCATGACGCTGCCGACGAAGGCCCAGCTCGACAGCGACTCGGACATCATCGGCGCGCACGCGGTCGGCGTGGCGGACGGCGGCGCCGGGATCCCGCTGGTCAACTGGTCGACGACCGGCGGGGACCTGCGCGCCGGGCACTTCATCGGGATGCACGCGCTGCAGGCGCTGCCGCTGCTCGCGTTCGGCCTGGTGCTGCTGTCGCGGCGGTTCGCGCGGCTGCGCGCCGACCGGGTCCGGGCCCGCCTGATCACGGTGGCCGGCATCGCGTACGCCGGGCTGACCGTCCTCATCACCTGGCAGGCCCTGCGCGGCCAGTCGATCGCGCACCCCGACGGGCTGACGCTGGGGGCGTTCGGCGTCCTGATGGCGTTCGCGCTGCTCGGCACCCTGTGGGCGGTCCGGGTCCCGGCCGCCGTCGCCGACGACCGCGTGCCGGCCGGGGTGGTCTGATGGCAGACCTGCTCTTTCAGCTGGCGTTTCCGGCCGTCGTACCGTTCTGGGCGCTCATGATCGTCGCCCCCACGTGGCGGTGGTCGCAGCGGATCGCCGCCTCGCCGCTCATCGCGCTCCCGGCGCTGGTGGTGTGGGCCGTGGCGATCGGGCCGGTGTTCGGCGACTTCGCCCAGGAGATGCTGAACCCGGACCTGGCCGGCGTCCGCGCGCTCTTCGCGGACGACCGTGTGATCGCCGCGGTGTGGGCGCAGGTGCTGGCGTGGGACCTGCTGGTGGGCCGCTGGATGTACCTCGACAGCCGCGAGCGCCGCCTGCACCCGCTCCTGATGGCGCCGATCATGGTGCTGACGATCCTGCTGTCGCCGATCGGGCTCCCGTTGTACCTCGTGGTGCGGCTCACTCGGGCCGCATGACCTTCCAGCGGGCCAGGTTGTGCCGGGCGTCGACGAGGGCGTCGTGCCGCCCCTCGACGACCGGCAGGGCCGGCCGCCCGGCGTCGTCCCAGAGCTGCCGGAGATCCTTCGTGAACCGGGGGATCTCCCGCGGCAGGGCCGGCATGGACCCCCAGAGCTGGGCGAGGGCGACGTGGTCGTAGGCGGCGTACCAGGCCCACAGCTCCAGCTCGTCCGCCTCCCCGCCGCGCAGCGGCTCGGTGAGAAACTCGAGCAGCTCCTCCCGGATCCGGTCACGGGAGCGCCAGACCTTGTCGGCGGGCGAGGGAAGCTTGTCGAGCACGTGCTTGCGCACCCAGGCCCCGGCCCGCGACTCGTCGAACTGGGTGGACACGGCGTAATACTCCCGACCGCGCTCGTCGACGACCCCGATCGACACGAGGTCGATCAGCCGCCCGTCCTCGATGAACTCACAGTCGTAGAAATACCGATACGCCGCCACCGCACCCATCCTGCCCCGCCCCCGCGACCGAGATCCACCCGGGTCTCCCACACGGCTCCGCCCTCTACTTCCGCGATCCACTCGGGGCCGCACCACGCGCCCGCCACAACCCGGCTCCCGCCGCCAACCCTGCCCCACAAATCGGACATATCACCCAGACTTGCGGCTACGGAGGGTGGAGCGGCCGCCGCGCCCATGATCATGGGAAGCATCCGGCTGCCATGACAACCAGAAGTTTCCCTTGATCATGGCCGGCCCAGCCGCGGCCATGATCAATGGAGCGTTCTGGTCGCCATGACAGCCGGAACTCGCCATCGATCATGAAACCGGGCCGTTGAGCCGGTCGCGGCGGGATGCCCGGGTGCGGACCCGCGAGGTCACGGACCGACCGGCCGCGAAAACGGCGGCGGGTTGGAAACCCATTCGTCGCCGTCAATCAGGACTTCCCATGCCGAACGCCCGACGCCACACACCTGGCCGCCGGGAAGAGGCGCACGAGGGGCGGAAACGCGCCAAAGCCCGGCGGCCGGGTCGCGGGTGCTCGCACCACCCGCGGCCCGGCCGCACCCCTCTCCATGCCCCCCGCCCCCCAGCGGTTTGCGTGGTGGCACTAGCCTGCCTCCGTTGTCATGCGCAGGCTGTCGGTGAGCCGATGCGGGGGATGTACAGACTCCGACAGGCACGTCATGATCTGGTAGAAGTTCATTACCGTGCTTGTGATCACCAAGGGGTGATCATGGAACCGATCAACGCTGAACCGGGAGGGGTTTGACCGTGGAGGGTCGGCTGCCAGATCCCGGCGACGCACTGACCGGCGTGGACATGTTCAGTGGTCTGGACCCCGATGTTCGGCAACGGGTCATCCAGGCGGCGGTGCCTCGGACATACCGCAAAGGCCAGCTGCTGTTCGTCGAAAACGATCCGGGCGAGTCACTCATCGTGCTCAAGCGCGGTGCCGTGATGGTATTCCGGACCGCCCCGACCGGCGAGCGCGCGGTGCTGTCCGTCGTCCGGCCGCCCGACACGCTGGGCGAGGTGTCCCTGCTCGACGGCGCGGCCCGGTCCGCCTCGGCCGAGGCGATCGAGGACTGCCAGGCGCTCGCGCTGTCCCGGCACGCGTTCATCGAGCTGGTCCACGCCAACCCGCGGATCCTGGACGCCGTCATGCGCTCGCTCGGCGGGCTGATCCGGCGCCTCACCGAGCAGAACGCCGACCACGTCTTCCTCGACCTGCCGGGCCGGGTGGCCAAGACCCTGGTGCGGCTGGCCGGCGAGACGAACGCGCCGATGGTCACCATCGAGCTCAACCAGAGCCAGCTCGCCGAGATGGCCGGCGGCTCGCGGCAGAGCGTCAACCAGGCGATCGGGTCGTTCGCCAGCCGCGGCTGGCTGCGCACCGAGGGCCGGCGGATCGTGGTGACCGACCTGAGCGCGCTGCGCCGCCGGGCGGGAATGACCGAGCGGTAACCCGTTCAGTCACGGACGGACAGACGGACGGCCGGGCCCGACCCGGCCATCCGTCTGAAAATTCCGTGTGCCCACCGAAGGCCCTCGATGAGGCGCCCCCACGACACGCCGCCACGTGAATGTGTTCAACGCTGCGCATTCACGCGATCTCTGTCCGTACACCTGGTCGGTGCGTCGCGGCCGTGTGAGGATGGGTGTCTCAGCGAGGCGAGTTCGGGAGTGTCGGCGATTTCCAGGCAGTGCGCACGCTGCGGCCGTCAGGCGGGCGAGGGCGACCGGTTCTGCGGCGGTTGCGGCGCCGAGCTGACGCCGTCCTGCGGCAGTTGCGGCCGTGCCCTGAGCCAGGATGCCGCGTTCTGCACCGGCTGCGGCACGCCGGTCGCGCGCACCTCCGTGGCCCGGGCCGAGCGCCCGATCGGCCGCGCGACGGTCCCGCTCCCGGCCCCGCGCAGCGAGGACCGGCGGCGCATCAGCGTGCTGTTCGTCGACCTGATCGACTTCACGCCGTATGTCGAGCGCGCCGACCCGGAGCTGGTCCGCGAGCTCCAGCAGAGCTTCTTCTCGACCGCCCGCGAGGTCATCGGGCAGTACGGCGGGGTGGTCGAGAAGTACATCGGCGACGCGGTCATGGCGCTGTTCGGCGCGCCGGTCGCCACCGAGACCGACGCCGTGCGCTGCGTGCGCGCCGGCCTGGAGCTCCAGCGGGTGCTGACCCGCTACGCGAGCACCGGCGAGGGCGAGCGCGCGCTGCGCTTCCGGGTCGGCGTCGCCACCGGCGAGGCGCTGGTCGACGTGGCCGCGGCCCGCGACGGCGGCCAGGCGATCGTCGCCGGCGACGTGGTCAACACCGCCTCCCGGCTGCAGTCGCTGGCGCCGCCCGGCGGGGTGCTGGTCTGCGGCACGACGTACGGGCTGACCAAGTCCTCGATCCGCTACGAGGCCCAGCCGCCGGCCACGCTGCGCGGCCGCTCGACGCCGACCGAGGTGTGGCTGGCCCTCGCCCCGCTGCGGCGCAACCACCCCGACCGCGAGGCCGGCTCGACCCCGCTGGTCAACCGCACGCACGAGCTCAGCCTGCTGGTCAACGCGCTGCACCGGGGCCTGCGCGAGCGCACCCCGCAGCTGGTCACCGTCGTCGGCCACGCCGGCATCGGCAAGAGCCGGCTGGTCCACGAGCTGTTCCTGCACGCCGAGCGGCTGTTCGACGCGCCGGTGGCCTGGCGGACCGGCCGCTGCCCGCCGTTCGGGGAGAACGTGACGTATGCGGCGCTGGCCGACATCGTCAAGGGCCAGAGCGGCATCCTCGACACCGACAGCGCCGAGACGACCCGCGAGCGGCTCGACACCACGCTGGCCACGATCGTCGAGCACTCGGAGGCCGAGCGGCTCGCCGAGGCGCTCAGCCCGCTGGTCGGCCTGGCCGGGCCGAAGCTCGCCCCCGACGAGACCGAGTCGGCGTGGCGGCGCTTCGTCGTGGCGCTCGCAGCGCACCGCCCGACCGTCCTGGTCTTCGAGGACCTGCACTGGGCCGACGAGTCGATGATCCGCTTCGTCGAGCGCCTCGGCGCCTCGGTACGAGATGTGCCCCTCCTGCTTCTGTGCACGGCGCGCCCGGAGTTCCTGGAGCGCAACCCGAGCTGGGCCGGGGCGGTGGCCGGGTCGGTCACGATCACGCTGCCGCCGCTGCGCGACTCCGAGATCGCGACCATGTACGCCCACCTGCTCGGGCAGGCGGCCTTCCCGTCCACGTCGATCAACTCACTGGTCGAGCTCGCGGACGGCAACCCGCTCTATGCCCTGGAGTACACCCGCATGCTCGCCGAGCAGGGCAGCCTCCGGGCCACCGACGCGCTCGACCGGGCGCTGCCGATGCCCGACAGCGTCCACGCCGTCATCGCCAACCGGGTCGACCTGCTCGACGCGGCCGACCGGGCCGTGCTCCAGGCCGCCGCGGTCGTGGGCATGAACTTCTGGCCGGGCGCGGTCGGCGCCGCGATGAGCCGCCCGCAGGACGGCATCGAGCGCTCGCTGCGCCGGCTGGAGCAGCGCGACCTCATCCACGAGCAGGCCGCCTCGACGATGGCCGGCCAGACGGAGTACCGCTTCGGCCACGTCCTGGTCCGGGACGTCTGCTACCAGCGGCTCCCCCGCACCGAGCGGGTGGCGCGGCACGAGCTCACCGCCGAGTGGCTCGACGGCGTGGCCACCGACCGGGACACCGACCTGGCCGAGGTGGTCGCCAACCACCGCTACACGGCGTACGAGATCGCCCGCTCGCTGGGGCTGGACGCCGCGCGGTACAGCGTGCCCGCCCGCGAGGCCCTGCACCGGGCCGCCCGGCGCACCTACGCGCTGCACGCCCTCGACGCCGCCGCCACGTACGCCGGCAAGGCCCTGGCGCTGTGCGACGACGAGACCGATCCGCTCGAGCGGCTGCGCATCGAGCAGTTGGCCACCGAGATCCGCTTCTACGCCGACCCGGAGGGCTTCCTCGGTACCGGCGGCGCCGAGCAGCTGGTGAGCCTGGCCGAACGGCTGTACGCCGCGGGCGACCAGGCCGGCGCGGCGCGGGCGTGGACCGTGCGCGGCCAGGCGGCCTGGCTGCGCGCCGACCGCCTCGACGCGCTGTCCTGCCTCGACCGGGCGGTGGAGCTCTTCGACGAGCTGCCCGACGACCCGTCGAAGGCCGACGCGTACGCCGAGCTGGGCCGCCTGCACATGCTGAACTTCGAGGTCGAGCCCGCGGTCGCCGCGGCCAGCGCGGCCGCCGAGATCGCCGACCGGCTCGGCCTGGTCGAGGTGGCCACCAGCGCCCGCATCACGATCGGCACGGCGCTGTTCCAGGCCGGCGACCGGGCCGGCCTGGTCGAGCTCCAGTCCGGCCTGGAGGTCTGCCGCGAGCAGCGGCTGCAGTCCGAGTACCGCGCGCTGCGCAACGTGTCCTGGGCGCTGCGCGAGGACGGCGACTGGACCGCCTCGCAGGCCCTGCTGGAGGACAGCCGCAACGCCGTCCCCGGCAGCCGCACGCTCACCACCGCCTACTCCGACGTCGCGCAGAACGCCTACTTCACCGGCGACTGGCCGGCGCTCATCAAGGCCGCCGAGGCCGCGAGCGCCGAGTCCGGCTCCGAGTGGGACCTGCAGATCGTCGGCGCGCACGCCTGGATGAACATCCTGTCGTCGCTCGAATCGGAGCCGGCCGACGAAGGGATCGAGGAGCTGCTCGCCGCCGGCCGGCGCAGCGGCTTCTACCGGCTCCAGTGGACCGTGCTGGGCCACGGCGCGCTGTCCCGGGCCCTCCAGGGCCGTTCCCGGGAGGCCGAGGCGCTCATCGTCGAGCTGGCCAAGACGTGGCGCGAGGTCCGCGCGATCGCCAGCGGCGAATGGATCGACGCGACCGCCCACGCCGCCGTGCTGTCCGGCCGGGTGGCGATGATGGCGGTCCGCGACATGCTGGCCGACGTGCCGCACCGCACCCCGTGGGTCGAGGCGGCGCTGCGCACGATCACCGGCGCGATCGCGTTCGTCGACGACGACCACGCCCGGGCGGCCGACATGCACCTGGCCGCGGCAGAGCTCTACGCCGAGATCCCCAACGCCTCCGCCCGGGCGCTGTCGCTGACCTGGGCGGTGCAGGCCCTGTCCCGGCTGGGCGACGACGAGCGCCTGGAGCCGTGGCGCGCCGAGCTGGTCGCGTTCGCCGAGCAGGCCCGCGCACCGCGCCTGCTCCTGCTGGCCGGCGTCCCGCCCGCCCGGAGCACCTAGGCCGCGACCGGCTCCTTGGCGGCGGCGTTCTTGACCTTCTGGGCGTACATGTCGATGTACTCGCGGCCGGACAGGACCATGAGCTCGTACATGATCTCGTCGGTGACGGCGCGCTCGATGAACCGGTCGCCGGACATCCCGGCGTACCGTGAGAAGTCCAGGGCCGGGCCGAAGCGGATGTGGACCCGCTTGAGGTTCGGCAGGCGCTGCCCGATCGGTTGGACCTTGTCCATGTTCATCATCGCCACCGGTACCACTGGAGCCCCCGACTCCAGTGCGAGCCGGGCCACTCCCGTCTTGCCCCGGTAGAGCCGCCCGTCGGGCGAGCGGGTCCCCTCCGGGTAGATGCCGAAGATCCCGCCCGCCCGCAGGATCCGGAGCCCGACCTCGAGCGCGGCCCGCGCCGCCTTGCCCCCGGAGCGGTCGATCGGGACCTGGCCGGTGCCGGCGAAGAAGAGCTTGGTGAGCCGACCCTTCAGCCCTTTTCCGGTGAAGTACTCCGCTTTGGCCGGGAACGTCACCCGGCGCCGGACGCTGAGCGGCATGAATATCGAGTCGGCGAACGAGAGGTGGTTGCTGGCGATGATCACCGGCCCCTCGGCCGGGACGTGCTCCAGGCCTTCCACCTTCGGGCGGAAGACGAGCTTCAACACAGGCCCGAGGACGATGTATTTCAGGAGCCAGTAGAGCACGGCCAACCTTTCAAGATCGCGCGACAATCGGTGATGACCGTCGCAAAGAGCGTACGAAGCAGTACGGCGCACCACAACGCACTCCCGGAAGCAGGCCCGGGCATGTCAGGATTTCGAGCAGCGGGAGTTTCGCGGCGCACCCGGCCGCCGCGTCCATCACCGCGGGGAGGGGCGAGTTGTGGCAGGGGGTGGGGCGCGGCGCGGCAGGCGGGACAACGGCCTGGTGGCGCAGGAGTACGCGGTGGTCGGGGACGTCGATCCCCGAGTCGGGGAGCATCTCCTCGACGTGCTGGCCGCGGGCGGCATTGCCGCATATCTCCAGCCTGCCACCGATCTGCACCCGGTGACGCGCACCACGACGCTGCCCGCGCGCCCGACCGACCGGCTCTACGCTGATCGGGAGCACCTCGCGACGGCACGGGACTACCTCGCCCAGCTGACCTCCGTGCCGGAGCAGCACATCCCCCCGGCCGAGGCGGCCCAGCCGGCCACGGCGGGCCCGGAGCAGCAGGAGGCGAAGACGAACCGCAAGTCCGACGACGAGACGTTCGCCAGCATCATCGCGGGCTTCCACACCACCGTCGACCCCACCAGCGCCCCCTGGCCCGCCGCCGAGGACCTCGACTCGTCCACCCCGGCGGTCGCCGACATGGACAACGAGCCGGCCCCGCGCACCTCGCTGCGCCGGCCGTCCGAGGCCGTCGACCGCTCGCTGCTCGACAGCCTCGACACGTTCGGCGCCGACCTGCCCGACGACGAGGACGAGGGGTACACGCCCCCACCCCCGCCACCGCTGCCGAAGTTCGCGCCGGCGACGGTGCTCGCCGTCCTGGGCCTGGTCGCCGGCCTGCTCCTGCTCTTCTGGCCGGACCTGCTGCCGCTCGGCGCGCAGACCACGCTGTTCCTCGGCTTCGCGGCCGTGCTGGCCGGCTTCGTCACGCTGATCCTGCGCCTGCGCCCGGGCGACGAGGAGGACGACGACCCGGACAACGGCGCCCGCGTCTAGCGCGCTTTTTCGAGCCAGTCGAGGATCGCGTCGATCGGCTCCTGCCAGCGTGCGTCCAGCATGAGGTCGTGCCCCATGCCCGGGAACAGCAGCGGGGAGCCGCCGTAGCGGCGGGCCGCCCACTCCAGCGCCGACCCGGCCACGACCTTGTCGTCGGGGCTGCCGACCACGAGCACCGGCGGGTCGCCGACCGGCGCCTCCGGCTGGTGGCGGCGGATCAGCTGGCGCTGGGCGCCGGACGGCACGCGCTGCAGCCGCCGGGCGTACCCCTGGGCGACGCTGGTCTGCAACCCCCGGCTGAACAGCTGGGAGGCCGACAGCGACACCCGCCCGCCGAACAGGCCGGGCAGCGTGCCGCCTGGGTTGCGCCGCAGCAGGCCGAACGCCGTGCCGAGGCCGCCGAAGACGGGCGAGACGAGCACGCCGGCGCGCACCGGGTAGCGGGCCATCGCCATGGCCACGACCAGCGCCCCGGCGCCGTGCCCCACGAGCACCGCCTGCTTGGGCAGTCCCGCGGCGACCTGGGTGACGTCGTGGACGTAGTCGCGCAGGCGCGCCTCCGGATCGGCGCCGCTCCCGCCGTGGCCGCGGAGGCTCATGGTGTACCCCGGGAAGCCGCGCGCGGCGGTGTGCTCCAGCCAGTGCTGGGCGAACGCCCAGGCGCCGTGCCCGTAGCCGGGGACGAACAGCACGGGCGGCCCGTGCTCGGCGCCGTCCGGCGCGGCGTCCAGCACCTCGCGCGTGACCGGGGCCGGTGGGTCGGCCCACTCGTCGGAGCGCATCACCCGGGTGGTCAACGGACCGCCTCCAGCTCGTGCAGGGACTTCTCCAGCTCGCGCAGGTACACGAAGTGGCTGACCTCGAACCAGTGCCGCGTCGACTCGGTGACCCGGCCCTGGGTGTACCGCCGGTCGCCGTCCTGCCGCAGCCGCCCGTAGAGCGCCTGGGCCTTGTCGGGCGAGGCGTCGAGCACCCGCAGCCACTGCGCGATGAACACCGTCTGCCAGTGCGACAGCGTGAACAGCGCCGAGTCGGGCTGCAGCAGCCCGGCGACGGCCAGCGTGGGGTGGGTGCGCGAGAGCATCTGCAGGGCCAGCCGGGGCCGCCCGGCGCCGTCGGTGGACAACAGCTCCGGGGCGAGGAACTCGAACCGCGGCTGGTACCCGGTCGCGAACACCACCAGGTCGGGCTCGATCACGGTGCCGTCGGCCAGCGTCACCTCGCTGTGGCCGAACTCCTTGACGTCGGGCACCGGCACGATGCCGCCGTGGCCCAGGTAGTACGGCAGCTGGCTGTTGACCAGCGGATGCATCTCCAGGATGCCGTGGTCGGGCCTGGGCAGCCCGAACCGGGTGAGGTCGCCGACCGTCATCTTGATCGTGCGGTGCAGCAGCCACTGCCGCAGCTTGAACGGCAGCCGCATCGCCAGGATCCGGTCGTTGACCTGGTCGGCCGGCTTGCCGAGGGCGAACTTCGGCGCGTACCAGTACCCCCGCCGGGTCGAGTGCCAGCACTTCGCCGCCTGCTGGGCCGCCTCGACCGCGATGTCGCACCCGGTGTTGCCCGCCCCCACGACGAGGACCTTCTTCCCGCGCAGCTGGGAGGCGTCCTTGTACTGGCTGGCGTGGATCACCTTGCCGCGGAAGTCGGCCAGCCCCTCGTACTCGGGCATCTTCGGCGCCCAGTTGTGCCCGTTGGCGGCGACCACGGCGGCGTAGCGCATGGTCCGCGGCGCTCCCCCGCGCGACCCCTTCACGGTCACGTCCCACCGCGGCGGCCCGCCGTGAGCGTCCTCGGCCGGCTCGACCCGGGCGACCTCGGTGCCGAACCAGATATGGTCGCGCAGCGAGAAGTGGTCCGCGTACCGCTCGAAGTAGGCGAGCAACTGGGAGTGGTGCGGGTAGTCGGGCCAGTCGTCGGGCATCGGGAAGTCGGGGAACTGGGTGAACGGCTTGGACGAGATGAGGTGCGTGCTGGCGTAGACCGGACTGCGGTCGTGCCGCCAGTTCCAGGCCCCGCCGACGCCCGTCTCACGCTCGTAGCAGTCGACCCCGAACCCGGCCTCGCGCAGGTTCTTGATCGCGGTCAGCCCGGTCCCGCCCGCCCCGATGACACAGACGGTGTCCCCGCGGTCGTACACGGGCTGCCCGTCCCGCCAATACGTGGCGTTGCCGGCAAGCTCCGAAGCAAAGTCGTCGAATCGCCCGTCCGAACCCACCGCGCCCGTCTCCGCTCTCCGCCGATTCCTGCGCGCAGATACTCGTCCGATCCCCGGGGGTTTGTCCAGTCCCGACCATAGGGCCACAATGCGCGGCGCGAGCCGCCTGCCGCACGAGCAGCGCCGCCCCTGAACCCTCCCCGACACCCTGGACGGGCTGCGAGGCCCGACCCACGGCGTCGTCCACCAGCCGAACCACCTCGACCGAACAACCCCAACGACCCCGGCGTCATGGAGGAGCGCGTCATCGGCAGTCCCCCGGCTGGCGCGGAACGCTGCGCCGCACCGGCGCAAGACATCACCTTTGATGCATCAACTTTGATACATCGGCCTTGATGCATCGGCCTTGATGCATCAAAGGCGCTGCGTCTGTGGTCAGCGCCGAGCGGCGAGCGCGGGCCGAGCGGCGAGCGCGGGCCGAGCGGCGAGCGCGGGCCGAGCGGCGAGCGCGGG
>NZ_JBEXCY010000277.1:0-13432 GCF_040605515.1 Dactylosporangium sp. NPDC005572
CCGGCCCCGCGCGGCCGCGGACCCGTTCGGCGCCGGGACCGATCCCGGCGGCGATGCCGGGGCCCGGGCGCTGAGCGAGGCCGAGCTGCGCGTCGCGGCCGTCGCGGCGCAGGGGCTCACCAACCGCGAGATCGCCCAGCGGCTGTTCCTCACCGTGAGCACCGTCGAGCAGCACCTCACGCGGGCGTACCGCAAGCTGGGCATCACCCGCCGCACCGAGCTGCCGCGGACGCTGTTCGCCACCGCGCCGGCGCCGGCCGTTCAGGCCGTGTCGCGCTCCAGCGCCACCGAAAGGCCGGAGCGGCCGCGCACGCCGAGCTTCTTGTAGATCCGGGTCAGGTGCTGCTCGACCGTGCTGACCGTGATGCTCAGCCGGCCGGCGATCTCCCGGTTCGTCAGCCCCTGGGCGACGAGCGTCGCGACGCGCAGCTCCGCCTCGCTGAGGCCGTCCAGGGGCCGCGGCACCGCGCCGGGGTCGGCCCGGTCCGCGCCCGCGAGCCGGCTGGACATCCGCAGCGTGAGCCGCGCCTGGTTGTGCTCGCCGACCTCCCGCAGCGCCTGAACGAGGTGCGCGAGGGCGTCGGCGAGCTCGTGCCGGTCGTCCCCGGCCCGCAGGGCCTCGACCGCATCCTTGAGGATCGCAGGGCGTTCGGCCGGCTCCGAGGCGGCGGCCAGCACCCGCAGCGTCATGCCGCGGGTGCGCTGGTTGTGCTCGCCGAGCAGCTCCAGCTGCTCCAGGGCGAGCTGCCGGGCGCGCTCGGGCTGCTGGGCGGCCAGGTGCAGCTGGGCCGCGTCAAGGCGCCACGGCAGGAACCCCGGCACGTCGCGGTCCCAGGCCAGGCACAGGCTGCGGCACGCGTCGAAGTCGGCGGCCGCGGCCCGCTGGTCGCCCCGCGCCAGGTGGTAGTAGCCGCGCGCCCGGCGATAGAACAGTCCCGCGGGCGTGTCGAACATGAGGTCCGGCACCGGTACCCGCAGATGCCCGGCCGCCTCGTCCAGCGCCCCCTCGTGGACCGCCAGGCGCACCAGCAGCGACAGCGGCAGCCCGACCATCACGCCCCAGCCGGGCGGCGGCAGCAGCGCCATCGCGCGGCGGGTGTGCCCGGCCGCGTCGTCGAGCTCGCCCTGCCGGTAGCTGATCATCGCCCGGATCACGCCGAACAGCGCCGACCACACCGGCAGCCGGCGGTGCTCGGTCTCGGCCAGCAGGGCGTCGCACCAGTACGCCGCGCGGTCGGTGTGCTCGGCCCGCAGCAGCACCTCCACGGAGATCCAGATCGGGCCGAGGGAGTCGGTGCCGAGCTTCGACTGGCGCAGGATGCGCTCCGCCATGGCCAGCTGCTGCTCGCTCGGGGGCCCGGTCAGGTACTCCACGATCGCCGCCGCCTGCCGGTACGTCTCGCGGGCCGCGTCCGGCGCACCGGGCCCGGTGCAGCGCGAAACCGCACCCGGGAACAGGTAGAACAGCTGGGCCGCGCTGCTGTAGCGGGCCATCACGGTGCCGAACTCGCCCTGCCCGGGCTCGGCCGGCACCCGGTCGAGCAGCTCGAGCGCGTCGTCGACGGCACCGAACCACATCAGCGCGGACACCAGCCGCAGCACCGCCGTCCCGTCGAGCAGCCCTCGCCGGGCCGCCGCCACCAGCTCCGGCAGCCACGGACGGCTCCGCTGCGGGTCGAGCCGCCACTGCGCCCCGACCTGCAGCGCCCGGACCGCCGCGCGCTGCTCGTCGCCGGTGCAGCAGGCGTCGGCGACGGCGAGGCAGTCCAGGGCGAAGCCGAGCTCGTCAGTGTCGAGGGCCCGCCCGGCCGCGTCGAGCAGCACCGGCACGATCCAGTCGCGGCCGTCGTCGTCGGGGCCGGGCCGGGCCGCGACGAGCTGGCGGGCGACCGCGACGACCGACGCGTCGGCCCGGTGCAGCACGTCGGCGGCGCGGCGGTGCAGCCCGAGCCGCTCCTCGGGGAGCATCCCGTCGAGGACCGCCTCCCGGGCCCGCGGATGGCGGAACCGTCCCGCCTCGATCAGGCCGGCCTCGGTGGCGGCGTTGGTGGCCCGGATCGTCGACCACAGGTCCTGGTTGAGCAGCTCAGCCAGCACGGCCGGCGGGGTCGTCTCGTCGAGCACCGCGAGGGCCCGGGCCAGCTTGACCAGTGACGCGGTGCTGCGGTGCAGGCACAGCAGGACGGCGTCGCCGAACGCGGCCCCGGCCACCGGCCCGGGCACCAGCCCGGGGGCCGGCCCGTCGGCGGCGTCGCGGTCCTCGACGAGCGCGGCGAGCAGCCGCGGGTTGCCGCCGCTGGCCTCCAGGTAGGCGTCGACGACCCGGTCCGCGACCGGGTCGCCCAGCCGCTCGCGCAGCACCGCGGCGGCCGCGTCCCGCGACAGCAGGCCGAGCCGCAGCTGGCGGGTGTGGGGCTGGCTGAGCAGCTCGGCGCGGAACTGCGGGGACAGCAGCCGCTCGCTGACCGACTCGGTGAGCACCACGAGCACCGGCGGGTGGCGGATGCGGCGGGCCAGGTAGCTCAGGAACGCCAGGGACTCGGCGTCCGCGTGGTGGACGTCGTCGACGCTGACCACGAGCGGCGCACCGGGCCGGTCCGCGGACAGCGCCGCCATGATGTCCTGGTGCGCGGCGCGGGCGGGGTCGCCGGCCGGGGCCGCCCCGGCCGCGGCGAGCAGTTGGCGCACGATGCCGAGAGGGGCGGTGCGGCCGGAGCGGCTGGCCACGACCCGCACCACGCGGGCGCCGCGGTCGCGGGCCTGCGCGGCGAGGCGGCGCAGCAGCTCGGTCTTGCCCGCGCCGACGGGCCCGCTGACGAGCACGACGCCGCCGCGTCCGCTGACGGCGTCGTCGAGCGCGCCGGCGAGCTGATGTCCGGCGGATAACCATTGCTCCGGGCTCATGTGCGACGTCCCCCGACCAGCCGCGACGAAACCAAAGTGCGATATATGAAACCATGGTCACTTCTGCGTGGTAACCCCTATTCGGGCAAGGGGTTACGGCCCGGCGGAGCCTCTCGTACCATGACTGCGCGAACGGCAACCGAAATGATCTCCGACGCACAGTGTGGAGCTCCCAGCGTGCCTGCTTACGTCCAGCAACCCGGTCAATTCGCCGTACGAGTATTTAACCCGATCGTCATCTGGCTGACAAAGCTCGGCATCAATGCGGTGGGCGCTCGCATCCTGCTCGTGCCCGGCCGCCGGTCAGGGCAGGTGCGCAGCACGCCGGTGCAGGTGCTCGCCGTGGACGGCGGGGAATATCTGGTCGCGCCGCGGGGCCACACGCAGTGGACGCGCAATCTGCGGGCGGCCGGCGGGGGCGAACTGCAGATGGGCCGGAAGACCGAGCACTTCACCGCGACAGAGGTCGATGACGCGGTGAAGCCCGAAATCCTGCGAGCCTACGTGGCGAAATACAAGCAGGCCAATCTGTTCCGTATCTCGGGACCGCAGGAGTCGGACGAACGGCTGCGCGAGATCGCACCCGACCACCCGGTCTTCCGGATCACCCGCACCGGCTGAACGCCCGGGAATCGGCTGTTGTACCGGCGGCGCCGCTCAGCCCCGCGCGGGGGCCGGGCGGCGGTACAGCTGCGCGCCCAGGTGCCGGGCCACGTGCGCGGTCAGCGGCCGGCGCTGCTCGTTGAGGTAGAAGTGCCCGCCGGCGAAGAAGCGGCTCTGCACCGGGCCCGCCGCCAGCCGCCGCCACGCGTCGACCTGCGCCGGCGGGGCGACGTGGTCCTCCGCGCCGCCGAGCAGGAACAGCGGGCAGCGCACCGGCTCCGGCGCGGCCGGCCGGTAGGCCTCGAACGCCTCGAAGTCGGCCCGCAGCGCCGGCAGGAACGCGGCCATCATCGACTCGTCGGCGAACACCGCGTCGGGTATGCCGCCGTAGCCGCGCACCTGGTCCAGGAACGCCCGGTCCGGCAGGCCGGTGATGGACCCGCCCGCGCGCGGCAGGTGCGGGGCGGCGGCGCCGCTGAGGAACAGCGCCGCGGGGTCGAGCCGGTGGTGCAGCTCGTAGGCGAGCAGCGCGCCGAAGCTGTGGCCGAAGAAGGCGTACGGCAGGTCGAGGTACGGCTGCAGGGCCGCGTCGAGGGCGTCCACCAGCGGCCCGACCCGGGTGAAGGCCGGCTCGCGCAGCCGCCCGCGCCGGCCCGGCGGCTCGACGAGGCAGACCTCGAGCTCCTCCGGGAACTCGCGGGCCCAGCCGGCGTAGACGTTCGCCCCGCCGCCGGCGTAGGGCAGGCAGAACAGGCGCATCCGGGCGACCGATGACGGCCGGCGGAGAATCCAGCGGTCGTTCACCCGCCGAATGCTAGGCGGCCCGCGCCCCGGCCCGGATCCCCCTACCGTCCCCTAGCCTCGCTTTAGCACCGGGCAAGCGCGGGTTAAGGCGCGGCTTCGACGATCGCCCCGTGGGACTTGCGGATGCGGCGAAGACAGAGATTGCAACGGGCCGGCCGGCGGGCGAGCCGATCGCGGTCATCGGCGTGGCGTGCCGCCTGCCCGGGGCCGAGGACCCGGCGGCCTTCTGGCGGCTCCTGCGCGCGGGCGGCGACGCGGTGGGCGCGGCCCCGCCGGACCGCGGGCTTCCCGACGGTACCGTCGGCGGCTTCCTGGACCGCGTCGACGGCTTCGACGCCGCGTTCTTCCGCATGTCGCCCCGCGAGGCCGCGGCCACCGACCCCCGGCAGCGGCTGATGCTCGAACTGTCCTGGGAGGCCCTCGAGGACGCCCGGATCCTCCCGGGCTCGCTCGCGGGCAGCCGCACCGGCGTCTACCTCGGCACCATCTGGGACGACTACGCGGCCCTGACCGGTCTCGCCCCCAGCGAGCACTCGATGGCGGGCGTCGGGCGCGGCATCGTCGCCAACCGCGTCTCCCATGCCCTGGGCCTGCGCGGTCCCAGCCTCGTCGTCGACACCGGCCAGTCCTCGTCGCTGGTCGGCGTGCAGCTGGCGATGGAGAGCCTGCGCCGCGGCGAGACCGACCTCGCCATCGCCGGCGGCGTGAACCTCATCCTCGCCCCGCACAGCGAGCTCACCGCCCGCCGCTTCGGCGGCCTGTCGCCGACCGGCCGCAGCCGCGCCTTCGACGAGCGCGCCGACGGCTTCGTCCGCGGCGAGGGCGGCGCGGCGCTCGTGCTCAAGCCGCTGTCCCGGGCCGAGGCCGACGGCGACCGCGTCTACGGCGTGCTGCTCGGCGCCGCCGTGAACAACGACGGGCCCGGCGACGCGCTGACCGTCCCCACCGTGCCGGGCCAGCGCGACGTCATCGCCGCCGCCTGCCGCGACGCCGGCGTCGAGCCCGCCGCGGTCCGCTACGTCGAGCTGCACGGCACCGGCACCCGCGTCGGCGACCCGATCGAGGCCGCGGCCCTCGGCGCCGCGCTCGGCGCGCACCGGGCCGGCGGCGCGCCCCTGGCCGTCGGCTCCGTCAAGACCAACGTCGGGCACCTCGAGGGCGGGGCCGGCATCGTCGGGCTGCTCAAGACCGTGCTGTCCGTGTGGCACCGGCACCTGCCGGCGAGCCTGCACTTCCAGGCCCCGAACCCGCAGATCCCGCTGGCCGAGCTGGGGCTGCGGGTGCAGGCCGAGCCCGGCGAGTGGCCCGGCGGCGAGGGTCCGCTGGTCGCCGGGGTGTCGTCGTTCGGCATGGGCGGCACGAACTGCCACGTCGTGGTGGCCTCGGCCGCGGTACCGCCGGATGGGCCCGAGACCGGCGAACCTCCGCTCGCCGTTCCCGTGGTGCTCTCCGGCGCGAGCGAGGCGGCCCTGCGCCGGCAGGCCGAGCGGCTGCGTGACCACCTGCGCGACGAGCCCGGCACCGGCCCGGCCGACGTCGCCTGGACCCTCGCCACGACCCGCACCCAGTTCCCGTACCGGGCCGCCGTCGTCGGCCGCACCGCCCCCGAGCTGCTCGCCGGCCTGGACGCGATCGCGGCCGGACTCCCCGCCGCCGGCGCGCTCACCGCCCGCGCGAGTACCGGCGGGCGCCTCGCCGTGCTCTTCCCCGGCCAGGGCGCCCAGCGCCTCGGCATGGGCCGCGACCTCGCCGCCGCCAGCCCCGCCTTCGCGCGCGCCCTCCACGACGCCTGCGACGCCCTCGACCCGCACCTGGACCGGCCGCTGCGCGACGTCATGTGGGCCGACCCCGACGGACCCAACGCCGGGCTGCTGCAGCAGACCGGGTACACCCAGCCGGCGCTCTTCGCCGTGGAGCGCGCGCTGTACCGGCTGGTCGAGACGTGGGGCGTCGAGGCCGACCTGCTCGCCGGGCACTCCATCGGCGAGCTGACCGCCGCCCACGTCGCCGGCGTGCTCGACCTCGACGACGCCGCCCGGCTCGTGACCACCCGCGCCCGGCTCATGCAGCAGCTGCCGCCCGGCGCGATGGCGTCCGTCGCCGCCGCCCCGGACACGCTCGCGGCGCTGCTGGCCGAGCACCCCGGCGTGGAGATCGCCGCCGTGAACGCCGCCGACGCGACCGTGCTCGCGGGCCGGCCCGAGGCGATCGACGCCGTCGTGGTGCGGCTGGAGGCCAGCGGCGTGAAGGTCCGCCGGCTCGCCGTCAGCCGCGCGTTCCACACCGCCGACATCGAGGCGGCCCTGCCCGACTTCGTCACGGCGATCGCCGGGCTGCCGTACCGCGCGCCGCGCATCCCCGTCGTGTCGAACCTCACCGGCGAACCCGCCACCCGCCTCACCGAGCCGCAGTACTGGGCCGAGCACGCCCGCCACGCCGTGCGCTTCGCCGACGGCGTCGCCACCCTGGCCGGGCTCGGCGTCACCCACTGGCTCGAGCTCGGCCCCAGCCCGGCGCTCACCCCGATGGTGCGCCGCCACCCGGAGGCCGGCCGCGGGCACCTCGTCACCACGCTGCGCCCGGACCGCCCCGAGCCCGAGGCGATCGCCGGCGCGGCCGCCGCCCTGCACGCCTCCGGTCGCGAGCTCGACTGGACCGGCGTGCTCAGCCAGCCCGGGCGGCCGGTGGACCTGCCGACGTACGGCTTCGTGCGGCAACGGCACTGGCTCACGCCCGCCGGTACCGCGGAGCCCGCACCTGCCGCGCGCCGGCCCGAGGCGCCCGAGGCGGTGGCCGGACCGGCGTTGGACGTGCTCGTCCGCGGGCATGTGGCGGCCGTGCTCGGCGTCGCCGACCCGGCCGAGGTGGACGGTGACCGGCCGCTGCGCGACCTCGGCTTCGACTCGGTGCTCACCATGGAGCTGGCCGACCGGCTCGGCACGGCGCTGGGCCGCACCGTCCCGGTGAGCCTGATCTACGACCACCCGACCCTCGACACGCTCGCCGCCGGGCTACGCCCCGGCGACGACGACGAGGAGTTCACCGCGGCCCGCGCCGACGACGGCGAGCCGATCGCGATCGTGGCCATGGCCTGCCGGTACCCCGGCGGCGTGCGCTCCCCCGAGCAGCTGTGGCGGCTCGTGGCCGACGGCGGCGACGGCATCACCGGGCTGCCCACCAACCGCGGCTGGGACCTCGACGGCCTCGCCGCCCAGGGCATCGCCACCCGCTTCGGCGGCTTCCTGCACGACGCCGACGAGTTCGACGCCGACTTCTTCGGCATCTCCGCCCGCGAGGCCGCCTCGATGGACCCGCAGCAGCGGCTGCTGCTGGAGACCTCGTGGGAGGCGTTCGAACGGGCCGGCATCGACCCGGCCGGGCTCAGCGGCCAGCCGGTCGGCGTCTTCGTCGGCGCCATGTCGCAGGAGTACGGCCCGCGCCTGACCGACGGCGACGACGCCACCGGCGGCTACCTGCTGACCGGCAACACCGCCAGCGTCGCCTCGGGCCGGCTGGCGTACGTCTTCGGCCTGCAGGGCCCGGCCGTCACCGTCGACACCGCCTGCTCCTCCTCCCTCGTCGCGCTGCACCTGGCCGGTCGGGCGCTGCGCTCCGGCGAGTGCGACCTGGCCCTGGCCGGCGGCGTGTGCGTGATGGCCGCGCCCGGCATGTTCGTCGAGCTCACCCGGCAGGGCGCGCTCGCCCCCGACGGGCGGTGCAAGTCCTTCGGCGACGGCGCCGACGGCACCGGCTGGTCCGAGGGCGTCGGCATGCTGGTCCTCGAGCGGCTCGCCGACGCCCGCGCCAACGGCCACGAGGTCCTCGCCGTCGTGCGCGGCTCCGCGGTCAACAACGACGGCGCCAGCAACGGCCTGACCGCCCCCAACGGCGTGTCGCAGCAGCGGGTCATCCGCCGGGCGCTCGCCGACGCCGGCCTCGCACCGTCCGATGTGGACGCCGTCGAGGCCCACGGCACCGGCACCCGCCTCGGCGACCCGATCGAGGCCGGCGCACTCCTCGCGACCTACGGCCGGGACCGGCCCGCCGACCGTCCGCTGTGGCTCGGCTCGCTCAAGTCGAACATCGGCCACACCCAGGCCGCAGCCGGCGTCGCCGGGGTCATCAAGATGGTCGAGGCGATGCGCAACGGGCGCCTGCCCCGCACCCTGCACGCCGACCGGCCCTCGCCGCACATCGACTGGTCCGGCGGCGCGGTCGCGCTGCTGACCGAGGCCCGGCCGTGGCCGGAGCCCGACACGCGACCGCGGCGGGCCGCCGTGTCCTCCTTCGGCATCTCCGGCACCAACGCCCACCTCATCCTGGAGGAGGGCACGGCCGCGGTACCGGCGCCGCCGCCCGGCGACGACGAGCCCGCCGGGCCCGTGCCGCTGCTGCTCTCGGCCCGCTCCGGTGACACCGTCGAGGCCCGCGCGGCCCAGCTCGCCGATCTCCTCGACGACGAGACCGTGCGCCCCGACCGGGCCGCGTGGAGCCTCGCCGCCCTCGGCGCCCTACCGCACCGCGCGGCCGTCGTCGGCACCGGACGGTCGGCCCTGCGCGCCGGGCTCGCGCACATCGCCGCCGGCCCCGGGGCCGCCCCGGTGGCTGCCCCGCCCGCCGACGGGCCCGAGGAACCGGCGACCGTGGTCCGCGGCGTCGCCCGGCCCGGCCGGATCGCGTTCGTCTACCCCGGGCAGGGCGCCCAGTGGGCCGGCATGGCGAGCCGGCTGCTCGACGAGTCCCCCGTCTTCGCGGCCCGCATCGCTGCATGTGCCGCCGCCCTGGAGCCGTGGATCGACTGGTCCCTGGAGGCCGTCCTGCGCGGCGAGGCCGAGGACTGGCTGGAGCACGCCGACGTGCTGCAGCCCGCGAACTGGGCCATGATGATGGGCCTCACCGCGCTGTGGGCCGAGCTCGGCGTCCACCCCGACGCGGTCGTCGGCCACTCCCAGGGCGAGGTCGCCGCCGCGTGCGCCGCCGGCGCGTTCGACCTCGCCGAGGCCGCCCGGATCGTCGCCCTGCGCGGCCGGACCATGCAGGCCCTCGCCGGCACCGGCGGGATGGCCTCGGTCGCGCTCCCGGCCGACGAGGTCCGCGCCCGGCTCGCCGGCTACGAGGACAAGCTGCAGGTCGCGGTGGCCAACGGGCCGGCGGCGACGGTGGTGGCCGGGGACCCCGGCGCCGCCCGCGAGTTCGTCGAGGCCTGCCTCGCCGACGGGCTGCGGGCCAGGGTCACCGACGCCGACTACGCCTCGCACACCGCGCACGTCGAGGTCGTCCGCGACGAGCTGCTCGCTGCCCTCGGCGCCGTCGAGCCCGCCCCGGGCCGGGTCCCGTTCTACTCCACCGTCTCCGGCGACGTCCTCGACACCGGGCGGCTCACCGGCGAGTACTGGTACGAGAACCTGCGCCGAACCGTCGAGTTCGACACCGCCGTGCGCGCCCTGGCCCGCGACGGCCACACGCTGTTCGTCGAGGTGTCGCCGCACCCGATCCTGACCACGGCCGTCGACGACATCCTGGACGGCGCCGGCGCGGCCGTCGGCACCCTGCGCCGTGACGACGGCGGCCCGGCCCGGATCCTCGCCGCGGCGGCCGGCGCCTGGTGCCACGGCGCCCGCGTCGACTGGCCGCACGCGCCCGCGTCCCGCCGCCGGGTGACGCTGCCGCCGTACCCGTTCCGGCGCCGCCGTTTCTGGCTCACCGGTGCGACGGGCGGCGACCCGTCCGCGTGGGGTGCCGCCCCGACCGGCCACCCCCTCGCCGGTGTGCGGATGACGCTCGCCGAGGACGACGGGTTCGTGCTCAGCGGACCGGTCTCCGAGGCGGCCCACCCGTGGCTGAGCGGCCACGTCGCCGCCGGGCAGGTCCTCGTGCCCGGCACCGCGCTGCTCGAGCTGGCCCTGCACGCCGCCGAGACCGCGGGCGCGGCCGGCGTCGCCGAACTCACCGTCGAGGCCGCCCTCGCGGTCCCGCCCGGGTCCACGATGGACCTGCAGATGACCGTCGCCGGCCCGGACGCCGCCGGGGACCGCCGGTTCAGCATCCACGCCCGCCCGCGCCACGGCGACGGCCCGTGGACCCGCCACGCCGGCGGGGTGCTCGCCGCGGACCTGCCCGGCGAGCCGACCCCCGAGCCCGGGCCGTGGCCGCCGACCGGCGCTGCCGCCGAGGCCATGGACGACGTGTACCCGCAGCTGGCCGGGGCCGGGTACGAGTACGGCGAGACGTTCCGCGGCCTGCACGCCATGTGGCGTCACGGCGACGAACTCTTCGCCGGGACGCGCCTCGCCGCGGACCTGCCGACCGCCGGGTTCGGCCTGCACCCGGCCGTCCTGGACGCGGCCCTGCACCCGCTGCTGCCCCGCGACGCCGGCTCGGCCACCATCGACCTGCCGTTCGCGTTCCACGACGTGCGCCTGCACGCCCGCGGCGCCGACGCGCTGCGGGTGCGCCTGTCCCCCGCCGGGCCGGGCACATACCGGCTGCGGGCCGACGACCCGGCCGGCGCGCCCGTACTGACCGGGCAGGTCACGCTCCGCCCGGCCCGCCTCGACCAGCTGCGCCCGGGCGGACGGGGCGCACCGCCGCTGTACGAGGTCGTCTGGCCCGTCCAGCCGGCGGATGCCGCCGCCGACCCGGGGCAGCTGCGGGTCGTCGCGGCGCCCGCCGGACCGGACCTGCACGCCGTCGTCGCCGCCACGCTCACGCTCGTCCAGGAGCACCTGGCCGCCGACGACGACGGTCTGCTCGCCGTGACCACCGTCGGCGCCGTCGAGACGCTCCCCGGCGACGTCGTCGACCCGGTCCAGTCGGCCGTCTGGGGGCTGGTGCGGTCCGCGCAGACGGAGCGGCCCGGCCGCCTGGTGCTCGTGGACCTGGCCGCCGACGACACCGGCGACGGTCTCGAGGTGGGTGTGCGGGCGGCCGTGGCGGGCGGCGCCGACCAGATCGCCTGGCGCCGCGGCACCGCCCACGTGCCGCGCCTCGCCGTCGCCGCCCCGCCGCTGCCGGTCCCCGCCGAACGGCCGTGGCGCCTGGAGGTCAGCGAGACCCGGACCGTCGCCGACGTGGCGCTGCGGCCGTACCCGGCCGCCGGCCGGCCCCTCGGCGACGGCGAGATCCGCCTGGACGTGCGGGCCGTCGGCCTGAACTTCCGCGACGTGCTCATGGCCCTCGGCATGTACCCGGGCGCCGACGAGATCGGCAGCGAGGCCGCCGGCGTCGTCGCCGAGGTCGGACCCGGCGTGACCGGCCTCGCGCCCGGGGACCGGGTGTTCGGCCCGTTCCGCGACGCGGCCGGCACGACCGCCGTCGTCGACCACCGCCTCGCCCTGCCGGTCCCCGACGGCTGGAGCTACGCCCAGGCGGCCGCGGTCCCGGTCACGTACAGCACCGCCTACGACGCCCTCGTCCACGTCGCCGACGTGCGGCCCGGCGACCGGGTCCTCATCCACGCCGCGGCCGGCGGCGTCGGCATGGCCGCGACCCAGATCGCCCGGCGGCTCGGTGCCGAGGTGTTCGTCACCGCCAGCCCCGGCAAGTGGGCCACCCTGCGCGCGGACGGCTACGACGACGCCCATCTCGCCAGCTCCCGCACCACCGAGTTCGCGGCCAGGTTCCGGGCCACCACCGCCGGGCACGGCATGGACGTCGTGCTCAACTGCCTCGCCGGCGAGCTCACCGACGAGTCCCTGGCGCTGCTCGCCGCCGGCGGCCGGTTCGTCGAGATCGGCAAGAACGACCTGCGCCCCGCCGACGAGGTCGCGCGGCGGTACCCCGGCATCACCTACCAGCACTTCGACCTCTTCGAGGAGCCCGAGGAGCGGCTGCACGCGACCCTCGCCACGATCCTCGAATGGTTCGCGGCGGGCGACCTCGTGCTCCCGCCGCTGACGGTCCTCGACGTGCGCCGCGCCCCGACCGCGTTCCGGCACCTGCAGCAGGCCCTGCACACCGGCAAGCTCGTGCTGACGGTGCCGCCGCCGGCCCGCCCCGACGGCACCGTGCTCGTCACCGGCGGCACCGGCCTGCTCGGCGGGCTCCTCGCCGAGCACCTGGTCCGCACCGGCCGGGCCCGGCACCTGCTGCTGGCCAGCCGCTCCGGCCCCGGCGCGGCCGGCGACCTGCCCGCCCGCCTCGAGGCGCTCGGCGCGACGGTCGACGTGGTCGCCTGCGACGTCGCCGAGCGGGACCAGGTTGCCGCGCTGCTCGCCGCGGTGCCGGCCGAACGCCCCCTGACCACGATCCTGCACGCGGCCGGGGTGCTGCGTGACGGCGCGGTCACCGGGCTCACCGCCGAGCAGCTCGGCCCGGTCCTGCGCCCGAAGTCCGACGCCGCCCGCCACCTCGACGAGCTGACCCGGGGCGGGGCCGAACCGCCCGAGCTGGTGCTGTTCTCGTCGGCGGTCGGCACCCTCGGCGGCGCCGGGCAGGCCAACTACGCCGCCGCCAACACCTACCTCGACGGGCTCGCCGCCCGCCGCCGCGCCGCCGGGTTCCCGGCCACCTCCGTCGCCTGGGGCCTGTGGGCGCCGCAGAGCGGGATGACCGGCGAGATGTCCCGGGCCGACCTGGAGCGCATCGGCAAGCTCGGCCTCGCGCCGATCCCGGCCGAGGAGGGCCTGGCGCTCTACGACGGCGCCGTCGCGGCCGGCCGGGCCCACATCGTGGCCGCACGCCTCGACACCCGCCGGATCGCGGCGGCGGACGTGGTGCCGGGCCTGCTGCGGGACCTGGTGACGGCCCGGCCCCGCACCGCCGCGACCGGCCGGGACGCGACCGGCGGGCTGGCCGGGCGGATCGCCGCCACACCCCTCGCGCAGCGCCTGCCCATGCTCGCCGACCTGGTCCGTACCCAGGCCGGCGCGGTGCTGGTCCACCCGGACCCGGCCGGCATCGACCCGGGCGTCGCCCTGAAGGACCTGGGCTTCGACTCGCTGACCTCGGTCGAGCTGCGCAACCGGCTGGCCAACGCCACCGGCCTGAAGCTGCCCTCGACGATCGTGTTCCGCCACCCGACCATCTCCGCGCTCGCTGCCCATCTGCTGGAGCTGCTGGCCGGCGTGGGGACGCGTGTCGGAGTTCCGCAGAGTCTCCCCAGGCCACTGGCTAGGTGAGG
>NZ_JBEXCY010000278.1:0-13224 GCF_040605515.1 Dactylosporangium sp. NPDC005572
CCGTGGCCGGACGTGAGCGACGACGACAACCTGGCCGACGGGGAGATCGATCACGTACTGCAGGCGATGCTCCCCTGGCCGGCCGCGAAGGACCTCGACAAGCTGGCCCCGGAGCGGCTCGCCGTGCCGAGCGGCTCGCACCGCAGGGTCGACTACACCGATCCGGGGCGCCCCGTGCTCACCGTCAAGGTGCAGGAGGCGTTCGGCTGGCTGGAGACGCCGGAGCTGGCCGGCGTGCCCGTCGTCCTGCACCTGCTCTCCCCCGCCGAGCGCCCGGTCGCCGTCACGCAGGACCTGGCCTCGTTCTGGCGCAACGGCTACCCGCAGGTGCGGGCCGAGCTGCGCGGCCGCTACCCGCGCCACCCCTGGCCCGAGGACCCCCTGACGGCCACGCCGACGCGCCGCACGAAGCCGAGATAAGGACGTCACCCGCCGCCTCACCCGCCAACCAAACGACCGCACCGCACAGTGGAGGCTGACGAGGGAGGCGCGTATGAGAGACGACCTGCCCGCGCTGGCCGCCGAGGCCTTCGGCTACGGCTACCCGTTGCTGTCCGGCCTCACGGCGGTGGAGCGCGACGCCAAGACGAGTCCCTTCAACACGTTCACCCATCGACGCGGTCTCGCCACACCCGGCCCCCAATCCGTCAACGTCAACGTCGACGTGCTGTCCTCGACCGCCCAGCTGGACCTGTCCGGCGGCCCCCTGTGGCTGCGGGTCCCGGCGACCGGCGACCGGTACCACGTCGTGCAGTTCATCGACGCCTGGACCGACAACTTCGCCTACGTGGGCAGCCGGTCCACGGGCTCCGGCGAGCGCGAGTACCTGCTCGTGCCGCCCGGCTGGGCCGGCCGGGAGGCGCCGGCGGCCGAGGTCATCCGGATGCCGACCATGGTCGCGACCCTGATCGCCCGCTTCGCCTGCACCGGGCCGGCCGACGTGCCGAGCGTCAACGCCCTGCAGGACGGGCTCTCGATCGAGCGGATGTACCCGCAGGTGCCGCTCGACGGGCTGCCCGCACCCCAGTCCGGCGTGCCGGACGACGTGCTGTTCTTCGAGACGCTACGGCGCTCGCTGGCGGCGTTCCCGCCGTCGCCGGCCGAGCGGCGCTACCAGCGGCGGTTCGGGCCGCTGGGACTGTTCGAGCGCGGCAACTCGCCGTACGCCACCATCCCCCGCGACGTCCGCAACGCCATGCGGGAAGGCCTGGAGCGCGGGCGGGACGAGCTCGAGGAGGCGGCCACGTCGCAGCACGCGAGCCTGGTCAACGGCTGGACCAACGACCTGCACACCTTCGACTACAACCTCGACTACTTCGAGGTCGGCACGATGGACACTCCCGAGTGGACGGTCCACGACCGGGACCAGGCGCACCGGATGCGGGCGGTCGCGGCCCGGACCGGGCTGTGGGGCAACCACGCCTACGAGGCCGTCTACCCGACCGTCCACAAGAGCCTCGACAACGAGCGGCTGACCGGCGCCCACCGGTACTCGGTCCGCTTCGAGCAGCCGCCGCCCGTGGGCGCGCAGTGGTCGCTGGCGCTCTACGACGCGCCGGACTCGCGGCTGGTCCCGAACGAGCTGGACCGCTACGCGGTCGGCAGCCACACCCCGGACCTGCGCGCCGGCCCGGACGGCTCGGTCACCGTGATGATCCAGCACGAACGGCCGGCTGGCGAGGAGACGGCCAACTGGCTGCCGGCCCCGGAGGGCGGCTTCCGCCCGGTCCTGCGGATGTACCAGCCCGACCCGGCCGTGCTGCACAACGAATATCGGCTGCCGCCGGTGGTGCCGGGGTAGCACGATACGGGGCGTGGACACGCTCGACCGCGGTCTCGGACCCCTGCGCGAACTGCTCACGGACGCACCCGAGGAGACGCGGCGGCGGCTGTACCGCACGATCGTCCGCCGCCGCCGCGCCGACCTCGCCGACGGACTCGTCGACGAGGTCCGCGCCCGCTACGGCGACGACGAGGCGGCCCGCCTCCTGCCGGTGTGCGGCGCGGCGACGTCGACCCGGCTGCTGCCGGAGCTCGGCTACGCGCTCGCGTCATGGGAGCGCATCGCCCGCCGCCACCCCGCGGCGACGCTCACCACGGCCGCCCGCGAGCTCGCCGAGCTGTCCCCCGAGGGCCGCGAGGAGCACTGGCGCCGCACCGCCGGCGCCGTGCTGGCGGCCGCCGAGGAGCGCCCGGAGCAGGGCCTCGACCTGCTGGAGCGGTTCGCGCCGGCCCGCTGGCTGCCCGGGCACCTCACCGCCTACGGGGTGCTGGCGAGCACTGACCCGCTGCGGGTGCTCGCCCTGTTCACCGCGCCCGAGCGGGCCGACTGGGTGACCCACTCCGCGCTACCTCCCAACCTGCTGGACCGGATCGGCCGCCTCCCGCCGGCCACCGCGGCAGAGCTGGGCCGCCGGTACTCGGGCCGATGGGACCAGTTCGCCCGGCTGCTGCGGGCCGCGCCGCCGGGGCACCGCGGCGAGCTGTTCGAGCGGTCGATGGCCGGCGTGGACCGCTCCCGGGTCATGACGAGCGACCTGGTGCTCGCCGTGCTGCCGGGGAGGGCCCGGGCGGCCGAGGCGCGCCGGATGCTCGCCCTGGAGTGGGTGCGGCAGGACGAGCGGCAGGCGCTGCGCCTCACCGCGCAGCTGCCCTGGGCCGAGGCCGAGCCGGTGCTGCTGGCCGCCACCGGCCGCGGCACCGCCGACGAGCGGCAGCTGGCCTGGCACCTGCTCGGCCAGTGCGCCGCCCGCGGCCGCGACCCGGAGGCGGTCGCCGCGTTCGTCCGGCACCTGCCCAGGCTGCGCAACGAGCAGGACCCGGTGCGGGCGGCCGCGCTCGCCCAGCTGCCCCGCCTCCCACCGGCGCTGCTGGCGCCCGAGCTGGCCGAGCCGCTGGACCGGGTGGTCAGCGACGTCGTGGCGGCGCGCGACGCATCCGGCGACACGATCTCCCACGTCCTGGAGGCGGCGGCCACGGTACTGCGGGAACGACTCGACTCGGCACCGCTCACCGCCTGGGCCCTGCGCACCTTCGGCCGCGTCCTCGGCGACGACCGCCCGCCCCGGTTCGGGCCGCTCGACGAGCGGCTGCGCCACGACCAGGAGGAACTGGCGTTCGCCGCCGTCCGCGACTGGCTGACCGGCGCCGCCGCCCGCGGGGAGCACGGCCCGCTGTTCGCGTTCGCCGAGGCGCTCGGCCGGCGGGCCTGGCGGCTGCCCGAGCTCCAGGCCTTGCTGGGGGCGGCCACCCGCCGGGACACCCTGGCCTGGCCCGCCCGCCGGGCGATCGAGCTGTGGCTGGCGGACCCGGCGCAGCGCGGCGCCCGGGTGGAGGCGGTCCTGCGCGAGGACCCGTCGGCGATCGCGCTGCCGGTGGTCTGGCGGATCGTCTGCGCCCGCCGGGCCGGCCTGGTCGCCGCCGCCCTCGCCGGACCGCCGCCGCGGGGCCGGTTCATCCCGGAGGGCGTGACGTGGGTGCCGCCGCGGGCCCTGGGGCTGCGCCGCTGGCCGGAGGAGTCCCGCCGGGCCTACGCCGGGCGGCTCGCCGCCGTCGCCGCCGACGCGTCGCTGCCGTGGCGGGTCCGCGCGGCCGCCCTGCGCGCCGCCGCCCCGGTACCGGAGCACGGCTGGCCGGTGGTCCGTCCCTGGACCGGCCCGCCGGCCGGGACCGCGCCGGAGGGCGAGGAGGACGACGACGGCGCCGGGGTGGGGATGGCGGAGGCCGCGCTGGCCGCGCTCGCCTGGACGGACCGGCCCGCCGAGGCGCTGCCGGTGCTGCTCGCGCACGCCGGGGACGACCGCGCGCGGGTCGCCATGGCCGCGGCCGGACGCGCCGGGCGGTTCGTGGCGCCGTCGCGGCTCGGTGCCGCCCTCGCCGCCGTCGACGGCAAGGTCACCAGCCGCAAGGAGGCGGTCCGGCTGATCGCCGCGGGGCGCGTCCCCGGCGCCGCCGGCCTGCTGTGGGAGCGGTGGAGCGACGCCGGCACGCACCGCGACGTGCGGGCCGCGGTGGTCGGCGCCGCGCGCGACGCGGCCGACGACCCGGGCATGTGGCGGGTCCTGCGGGCCGCGGCCGCCAGCGGGGTCCGGGAGGATCTGCGGCCGATCCTCGAGGGCCGGCCGTACCTGGTGCCGCCGGCGCGGCGCGCCGAGTACGCCGCGCTGGTCCTCGCCGCCGGCACCTCCCCCGACCGGCGGCTGGCCGCCGAGGGCTGGGCCGCCCTGGCCGGCTGGGCCCTCTGGCTGCACGGCGCCGAGGAGCTCGTCCTGCAGCGGCTCACCGAGCTCGCCGACGAGACCGTCTGGCCGGCGGTCGCCGGGGCGCTGGTCGCGATCGTCCGCGCCGGGACCGCCGGGACGCTGCTGACCGACGCGCTCGACGCCCTCACCGGGCTCGACGGCGTGCGGGTCGACGGCCGGGACCGGCCGGCCCGGCGGCGCGTGGAGACGATCGTCGCCCGGCTGGGCGAGCAGCGCGGGCTCTCGGCCGCGGCGCGCCGCACCATCGGTACCGCGGCCGCATCGATCTCCACGGTGGACGGGTTCGCGCCGGCGGCGGCCGGCCTGCTCCTGGCCGCGACCGATCCGGAGTCGGCCGGTGAGGTCGACCGGCTCGCCCGGCTGCTGGACGGCCGGCCGGTCCTCGCCGCGCGGATCGCCCAGGGCCTCGGCCGGCGGCTGGAGCAGCACGAACCGCAGCCGGCGATCGCCGAGCGGCTCGCGCGGCGGGCGGGGACGGCCGACGGGCTGCTCGCGGTCGCGTACGCGGCGCACGGCCGGCGGCTCGGCTGGCCGGCCCGCTGGCGCGAGCTGGTCGAACACCTGCGCGAACATCCGGCGGAGGAGGTGCGGGACGCGGCCCTGGAGGCCAGGCTGGAGTGAACATCCCGTTTCCAGATGGCGTACACCTCGCTGCGACCGTCGTGCTGTCCGGTAGCCGTACCGCACCATGTCCCGCGTGAGGATTGCGCACTTCTGCGACAGCCATCCGGGCCGCACCGACGGGGTGGCCATCTCGGTCGCGACGACCGTGTCGCTGTTGCGGTCCGCCGGGCACGACGTGCAGGTGTACCAGCCGGCGCCGCTGCTGCGGGGGCGCGGCGAGCCGTGCGGGGTGCGGTCCGTGCCGGTGCCGCTGCGCAACATCCGGGTCGGCGTGCCGCGGTTCTCCGGCATGCGGCCCGTGCCGCAGATCGTGCACATCCACACGCTCGGGCCGGTCGGGATCGGCGGGCTGCGGTACGCGCGGGCGCACGAGATCCCGGTCGTCATGACCTGGCACACGGACCTGCTCGCGTACTCCGCCCACTTCATGGAGATCCAGGTCGCCGCCGCGCACGCCGCGCAGCGGCTCGGCCTGGGCTGGACCGCCCGCGACTACCTGCGGCTGGCCCGGCCGGGCACCGAGCGCCGGGCCCAGCTGGTCCGCCTCGGCCAGGAGTTCCTCGACCGCACCGCGGTCGTCATCGCGCCGTCGGAGAAGACCGCGGCGAGCTTCGCCGAGTTCGAGCGGGTCCCTCCCGTGTGGACGGTGCCGACCTCGGTGGCGCTCGACGAGTGCCCGCTGGGCCGGACCGAGGTGCGCCGTGCGCTGCGCATCCCGGAGACCGCGCCGGTGGTCCTGGCGGTCGGCCGGGCCACGAAGGAGAAGGACCCGCAGCTGCTGCTCGCGTCGTTCGCCCGGCTGCTGCGCCACCTGCCGGACGCGCGGCTGGTCATGCTGGGTGTGAAGCAGCAGCGCCTGACCATCCTGCGGCTGGCCCGCCAGGCGGGGGTCGCGCACGCGCTGCGGATCGTGCGCCCGGTGCCGCACTCGCGGATGGCGGCGTACTACCGGATGGCGGACGTCCTCGCCTTCGCGTCGACGACGGACACCCAGGGTCTGGTACTGCTGGAGGCCGAGCAGGCCGGCCTGCCGGTCGTGCTGGCCGACGCCGCCCTGGCCGGCCGGCCCGGCGAGGAGTCGCCGGGCCGGATGAGCACCGCACCGGACGCCGACTCGTTCGCGGCCGCCCTGACCCGCGTGCTGACCGACCCGGCCCTGCACCGCTCGGTGGCGGACGCGGGCCGCGCGGCGGCGGAGTCGTACTCGACCCAGCGCTACCTGGACCACCTGCTGGCGGCGTACACGTTCGCCCACGAGTCGCACCCGGCCCCGGCCCCCGCCACCGCCTGACGCGGCGCGCAACACCGCGCGCGCCGCGCCGGCGGTGGCCGGTCAGGGGGTCGACAGGGCCTCCGTCGGGGCCAGGCGGGCCGCCCGCACCGCCGGGTACAGGCCCGCGATCCCGCCGATGACCAGGGTGGCCGCGATGCCGCCCGCCGTGGCCCAGGCCGGGACGATCGCCGGCCAGTCGCGGGTCGCGGCGTACAGCGTCGTCACGCCGATGCCCAGCACCACGCCGCCGACGCCGCCCAGGGCGGACAGCAGCAGCGACTCGGACAGGAACTGCAGCAGGATCTGGCCGCGGGTCGCGCCCAGGGCCCGGCGCAGGCCGATCTCCGAGCGGCGCTCCAGCACGGAGATGACCATCGTGTTGGCCACGCCCACGCCGCCGACCAGCAGCGCCACCGCGCCGAGGCCCAGGAGCAGGCCCGTGAAGGTCTTGTCCGTCGCCTGCCGCGCGGCGAGCGCGTCGGACGGGCGGGAGACCTTCACCTCGTTGGGCGCCTGCGGGTTCGCGGTCGCGGCGAGCACCGCCCGCACGTCCTCGACGTAGGCGTCCTTCGAGCGGGTGTAGACCGTGGTCGCCGCGCCGTCGAAGTCGAAGTACGTCTTCGCGGCCTCCCAGCCGATGAGGGCCGCGGAGTCGAGCTCGGGCGCCAGGGGTACCGGAGCCAGAATCCCCACCACCGTGAACCAGCGCCGGCCGACGTAGACCTGCACGCCGTCGTTCACCGCAGTGATGCCCAGGCGGCGGGCGGCGGTCGCGCCGAGCACCACGGCCGGGTAGCGGGCGGTGGCGGCGTTGAGCCACACGCCGTCGGCCAGCTCGGCACCGACCGTGGCCGGCAGGCCCAGCTGGGCGGCGGACGTCGTCAGCGAGCCGGTCTGCGCGGCCGGGATCTGGTCGCTGCGGTACACCCGGACGCCGGAGAGCTTCGCGGTCGCGGCGACGACGGTGACCGGGCCGATCCGCGAGATCATCGGGATCGCCTCGTCCGGCAGGCTGGAGGACTCGCCGAACAGGTCGTTGCCCGGCGCGACGGTCAGCAGGTTGGTGCCCAGGGCGGCCAGCTGGCGGTCCAGCTCGGCCCGGCTCGACGACGAGATGCCGACGACGGCGGTCATCGCGGCGATGCCGATCGCGATGCCCAGCGCGGAGAGGAACACCCGCAGCGGGCGGGTGCGCAGGCCGGTGCCGCCGACCCGGACCACGTCGGTCAGGAACAGCCGCGCGGGCTGCAGCGGCGCGCTCACGACGGCACCACCTCCCCGTCCCGCATGGCGATCTGGCGCGGCAGGCTGGCCGCGATCTCCTGGTCGTGCGTGATCACCAGGATCGTCGTCCCGCCCTGGTGCAGCTCCCGCAGCAGCTGCACCACGCCGGCCCCCGATGCCGAGTCCAGGTTCCCGGTCGGCTCGTCGGCCAGCAGGATCGCCGGCTCGCCGACGACCGCCCGGGCGATCGCGACCCGCTGCCGCTCGCCGCCCGACAGCTCGTTCGGCCGGTGGTCGAGCCGGTCGCCGAGGCCGACGCGGCGCAGCGCGTCCTCGGCCCGGCGGCGGCGCTCGGCCCGGGACGGCCCCGCGTACAGCAGCCCGTCGGCCACGTTGTCCAGGGCCGACTGCCCCACGGCGAGGTGGAACTGCTGGAAGACGAAGCCGATGCGCCGCGCCCGCAGGGCCGACAGCTGCCGGTCCTTCATGGCCGCGACCTCGTGCCCGTCGATGCGGACGGTGCCGGCCGACGGGCGGTCGAGCGTGCCGATGAGGTGCAGCATCGTGCTCTTGCCGGAGCCGGAGGGCCCGACGATGGCGGCCAGCTCGCCGGCCTCCACCGTCAGGCTCACGTCGCGGACGGCGACCACGCCGCCGGCGTACTCCTTGGTCACGCCCTCCAGCTCGACGACCGCGGTCATGAGGGCATCCCCACGACCGTGCCGTCGGTGACGCCGTCGCCGCTGACCTCGACCTTGCCGGCGGCGAACATGCCGGTCTCCACGGCGACGACGCGGGTCGCGCCGTTCTCGACGACCTGGAGGCCGTAGCCGCCCTCGGCCAGCGCCAGCAGCGCCGCGATCGGCACCGCGAGCACGTTCTCCTTGCGCGCGGAGGTGAAGACCACCTCGCAGGTCACCTGGTCGAGGCCGGCGAACGCGGCGCCGTCGTCCGGCACCACCGTCGCCTGGATCTTCGTCGTGGCCGGGTTCTGGCCCTCGGCCGGCTTGATGACGGTCTCGACCTGGCTGATCTTCGCCGGGACCGTCCTGCCGTCGGGCAGCTTCACGGTGACCGCGGCGCCGACCTTGGCGAGGCGCTGGAGGGCCACCTCCAGCTCGACGGTCACGACCGGGCCGGTGCCCGTGTACGTGAGCAGCGTCGTGCCCGCCTGGTCGCCGACCGCGGCCTTCTGCTCCTGGATGCGCGCCGCGCCGGCCGCGTAGACGATCCGGCCCTGCTCGACCGTTCCGGTCCGGGTGATCCCGAGGTCGCCCTGCCACTTGCGGACCGCGGTCGCCGTCGACGCGGTGTACTCGTCGTCGACGGTGAAGCCGGTGTACCCGAGCGCCGCCAGGTTCTGCTCGAACTGCTTGACGTCGGCGCCCTCGACGCCGGGGGCGAGCGTGCGGTACGCGGGCAGCGCCCCGTACAGCAGCACCACCGGCGTGTCGTCGACCCGGAACATCGCCTGTCCGCGCTGGACGGTCGCGCCGACCGCCGGCAGCTCGGTCACGGTGCCCTGCAGCCGGCCCGCGACCGACTTGGTGTCGCCGTGGCCGACCTTGCCGTCCTCGGTCTGCGTGTCGACCAGGGTCTGCCGGCTCACCTTCGCCGTCTTCACCGGCGTCTGCGAGCTGCTCTGCGCGTTGGAGTCCCGGTCGGGCAGGCCGAGCGCGGCCGCCGCCACGGCCCCGGCCGCGGCGACCGTCACCGCCGCGACCACCACCTTCCCGGCCCGTCCCCGCCGCCGCCTGTTCGCGCTCATGCGCCCCCGCCCTCGGTCTTCTGGTCGGTCACCGGGCCGGGGTCGTCGCTGCCCCGCGGACCCGGCTGGTACTGCCGGCACTGCTCCTCGGCCTTCTTGAACTCCTCACTGTTCGGGTCCACGCCGAGCTTGTTGACGTCGATCGCGATGCCGCCGTCCTCGGTCGGGTCGGGGAAGTTCGTGATGCCGTTGTCCCGCATGCACTGCGAGAACTTGCGCATCTTCTCGACCGCCTCCGGATCGGCCCGCATCGGCTCGCCCCCGTTGGGCATGTACTGCTGGCACTCCTTCTGGGCGGCGTCGACCTTCTCCTTGTCGGTGCCCTCCGGGATCGACATCTGGAACCGGCCGTCGTCCATCTGCGGGTCGTCCATCGGGATACCGTGCTCGCGCATGCACTTGGCGAAGTTCAGGAAGGCCTCCTGGTCGGCCTCCGGGTTCCGCTTCCCGGAACCGCCGCCCTGCGTGGCGCTCGCGCTGGGCTTGGCGCCGTTGGCCGAGGCGACCCCGTCGTCCTGGTCGCCGGAGCGGGCGCAACCCGCCGCCCCGAGGGTCAGCAGCAGGCCGACGACCAGCGCTGTCCTGATGCGCATGGTGCGCTCCTTTCGAAGGGGCCGGCGGGCGCCGGCCACGCTGCGCAGTCAACCGAGGCGCGCGTCACCGGGCCGTAACCGCAAACGTTGACGCCGCGTTGACGGCCGGGCGCGGGACCATGGAGGCATGCGGATTCTGGTGGTCGAGGACGAGCCGCTGCTCGCCGAGACGGTGGCGCAGGGCCTGCGGCGCGACGCGCACGCCGTCGACGTGGTCCACGACGGGGGCGCGGCGCTGGAGCGGCTCGACGTCAACGACTACGACGTCGTGGTGCTCGACCGCGACCTGCCCGTCGTGCACGGCGACGACGTGTGCCGGGAGCTGGCCCGGCGCGAGTCGGCGGCCCGCGTGCTCATGCTCACCGCCGCCGCGGACGTCGACGACCGGGTCGCCGGGCTGGCCCTCGGCGCCGACGACTACCTGCCCAAGCCGTTCGCGTTCCGTGAGCTGGCCGCCCGGGTCGCGGCGCTGGGCCGCCGGGCCCGCCCGGCCGCGCCGCCGGTGCTGGAGCGCTCCGGGATCCGCCTCGACCCGCACCGCCGGGAGGTGTACCGCGACGGCCGCTACGTGCCGCTGTCGCGCAAGGAGTTCGCCGTCCTGGCCGAGCTGCTGCGCGCCGCCGGCGCCGCCGTCTCCGCCGAGCAGCTGCTGGAGAAGGCGTGGGACGAGAACGCCGACCCGTTCACGCACACCGTGCGCATGACCATCCTCAAGCTGCGCCGCAAGCTCGGCGACCCGCCGGTCGTGCACACCGAGCCGGGAGTGGGGTACCGCCTCGCATGAACCGCATGACCATCCGCACCCGCCTCACGCTGGTCTACGGCGCCCTGGTCCTGGTGGCCGGCCTGGCCCTGCTCGGGATCACCTACCTGCTCGTCTACGCCCGGCTCCAGGACGCGTTCGTCTTCGCCGGCGTCAGGGCGAACGGCGACGCCCCGCCGCCGGACATGATCACCGAGCGCAAGTTCGTCGCGGACATCCAGGGCGACGTCAAGAACAGCGCCCTCCAGGCGTTCCTCACCCAGGGCGGCATCGCCCTCGGCGTGGTCCTCATCGTCGCGGTCGCGTTCAGCTGGCTGATCGCCGGCCGCCTGCTGCAGCCGCTGCACCAGGTCACCGAGACCGCGCGCCGGATCGCCGCCGCCCCGGACCGGGGGCTGCACGAGCGGATCGCGCTCGCCGGGCCGTACGACGAGGTGAAGGAGCTCGCCGACACCTTCGACGGCATGCTGGCGCGGCTCGACAAGTCGTTCGACGGCCAGCGCCGGTTCATCGCCAACGCCTCCCACGAGCTGCGCACGCCGCTCACCCTGAACCGCACCCTGCTGGAGGTCGCCACCGACCCGGCGACCGCGTCGCCGGAGCTGGTGCAGCTGGGCCGGACGCTGCTGGCCGTCAACGACCGGCACGAGCGGCTCATCGACGGGCTGCTGCTGCTGGCCAGGTCGGAGCGGCCGGTGACCGAGCGCGCCTACGTCGACCTCGCCGACGTCGTCGGGCACGTGGCCGGGCAGCTCCCGCCGGGCTCGGTCAAGGTCGAGACGGTCGCGAACGAGGCGCCGACCCTCGGCAACGCGGTGCTGCTGGAGCGGGTCGTCCACAACCTGGTCGAGAACGGGGTACGGCACAACCTGCCCGAGCACGGCTGGGTGCGGGCCGAGTCGGGGACCCGACCGGACGGCACCGCCTTCGTGCGCGTCTCGAACAGCGGGCCGGTCGTTCCGCGGTACGAGATCCCGAACCTCTTCGAGCCGTTCCGCCGGCTCGGCGCCGAGCGCGCCAAGGCCCCAGGCGCCGGCCTGGGCCTGTCCATCGTCCGGGCGGTGGCCCTGGCCCACGGCGGGGGCGTGCAGGCCGATCCGCGCGACGGGGGCGGCCTCATCGTCACGGTGATCCTTCCCACCGCCGCCCTGGGCAGCGAATACCCGACATAACCGCTTGCCCGCATCGGGCAGACTCGTGGGATGCTCGCGCCACCGACCTGCACCGCCGACCTCGTCCGGCTCATCGAGACGGGCGCCCGGGTGCGGTACCTCTTCTTCTGGGGCCACCACCCACGCGCCGACGGCTCGATCGGCCCGAGCTGCCTCAGCCAGTGGTGGCCGGCCGAGTTCCTGGTCGACGGCGTGCTGTTCCCGTCGGCGGAGCATTTCATGATGTACCGCAAGGCGCTGCTCTTCGGCGACGAGGCCGTCGCCGAGCGCATCCTGACGGTCGCGCACCCGAACGAGGCGAAGACCCTCGGCCGCCAGATCGCCCCCTTCGACGAGGCCGTCTGGGTACGGTCGCGCTTCGAGATCGTGGTCGAGGGCAGCGTCGCGAAGTTCGACCAGAACCCGGACCTGCGCGCGTTCCTGCTCGGCACCGGCGACCGCGTGCTGGTCGAGGCGAGCCCGCTGGACCGCGTCTGGGGCATCGGCCTGACCGCCGGCGACGCGTCGGCCGACGAGCCGGTGCTGTGGCGCGGCCAGAACCTGCTGGGCTTCGCCCTGATGCGCGCCCGCTACGAGCTGGCGGGCGGCGCGTGAGCACCCGTTCGCGCCCCCGCTCCCGCCCCCGCCCGCGTCCTGCTTCGCCTGTGGAGGAGCCGCTGCCGGCCTGGCTGGCCTGGCCCATCCGCGCGGTGGCCGTCGTCGTGGTCGTCCCGTTCAAGCTCGCCTGGGACCTGCTCGTCCTCGTCGGCGGCTGGATCTGGCGGTACATCGGAAAGCCCGTCGGCTGGTTCCTCCACTACTGCATCCTGCGCCCCGTCGCGTACGCGTTCTACTACGTCGTCTGGGTCCCGCTGCACTGGCTGGTCGTCAACGTCCTCTGGCGCCCGCTGGCCTGGCTGGGCAGGCACGTCCTGCTCCCGCTGCTGACCGCGCTGTGGCACGGTCTGGTCGCGCTGAAGCCGGTCTGGGTCTTCCTGGGCCGGGTCCTGCTGGAGGCGGCCCGCGGGGTGGCCTGGGCGCTGCGCCTGCTGTACCGCTACGTGCTGACCCCGCTGGGCAAGGCGCTCTACTACGCGCTCGTGGTCCCGCTGGTCTTCGTCTGGCAGTGGGTGGTGGTCCCGGTCGCCCGGGCGGTGGCGTGGGCCTGGAACCACTCGGTGGTCCTGCTGTGGCGCTACCTGGTGGTGATCCCGATCCGCTGGACCTGGCGCACCCTGGTGGTGCCCCCGGCGAAATGGGTGCACGCCGCGATCCTGCACCCGACGGCGGAGGCGACCCGCCGCGTCCTGGCCGCGATCGGCCTCCGCTGACCCACCTCCCGCCCCGCGCACCACCGCCAGCCACGGCTGATTCGTCCATGATCCCGAAGACTTCTCGCACCCAGGGCGACCAAAAGTCTTCGCGATCAGACGCGCCGGCGCTACCAACTGACGCAGCAGCGGGCCGGGCACCGCAGCGTGCGGTGCCCGGCCGGCCGGGGGGGACGCGACCCGCACCACCGGGCGGACCCGCGCCGGGGGGGGGGCACCCGCGACCAGGGGGCGC